>JAHJRI010000435.1 GCA_018830885.1 bacterium
TCCTCCATATCCCAGCGCCCCAGGATTTTAAGGGCCGCCCGGAAATCCTGATCCCGGAAGCAGGCGATGGCCACATGACCATCCTTGCATTTGAAAAAGCCATAGGGGCATAACCCGTAGTCCAGGGTTCCATAGCGGATACGGGCGTGCTTCCAGACATGTCCGAAGATCGGAGGGATACCGACGCAGGATGAGTAGGCATCGGCGGTGGCGATATCCAGCATCTGCCCTTCACCGGTCCTGCGTTTGTAAAAAAGGGCCACCAGGGCGGCGGTGGCCACCTCCGCGGCGGTGGCATGGGCCGCGGCATAGAACCCGGCCCGGGTGGGCCAGTTGTAAGGTTCGGGGGCTTCCGCCAGGTCTCCAATCAGGGCCGTCAGACCGGATTCCGCCTGGCTCGTTAGATCCGACCAGGGAATATTGGATCGTTGCTCCGCCAGGGACCCGAACTGGCCGTAGGGTGTGATGGCAATATAGATCAATCCGGGATTCAGCGCCTGCAGTTGCTGGTAACCCAGCCCCAGGGCGTCCATCTCTCCCGGCGCGTAGGATTCGATCAGCACATCCGCTCGGGCGATCAGTTTTTTCAGCTTTTCCCTGTCGATGTCCGAGGCGATGTCCAGGGTGATATGGCGTTTGTTGCGACCTTCGCTGAGGAAGGGGATACCCACCCCTGCGATAGTCTCCCCGTGGGGGGTCATGACCCGGGCCGGATCACCATCCGGCGGTTCCACCTTGATCACTTCGGCACCGGCTTCGGCAAAATGACTGGCACTGATAATACCGGAGAAATTGGCAAAGCTCAGGTCCAGCACCAGGGTATCTGCCAGTGCCTCCGGCTTGCCGTCCGGACTCATCATTTGAAACAGGGAATCGCCCCAGCGGGACGTTTTTCTGGCGGTGCCTTTTTTTTTCAGGTGCCGCGAATAGACTTTCTCTTTTATGACGACCTCCGTTTATGAAGAAGGGTGATGACATGTTTCAAACCCGGCCGGAAAATAGTGGGTCGGTATCGACCGGTTTTTCCCGGAAAGGATATGATGAAGGGCACCTTGATTCATTCAGATTATCGAACTTACCGCAGCAAAGGGTTGATCTTTCAAGAAACGCACAAGTCCATCCCTGGAACTCCGGGAAGCCATCCCTGGCTTCCAGGGTTCTTGAAACACCAACCCTTTGCTGCTGACTGAGTTCCAGTTAATCAAGGTGCCCTGAAGGGTTCTCCTTGCCATAGTTAAACAGTGGATCGTTGTCGATATCATAGTAGACCGGTGGTCGCTGCCCCACCCTGAAATCCCAGTAGCCCACCGCCCTTTCTCCTTCGAGTTTGACGATCTCGGCTTCGCTCATTCCCAGCAGTTTCTTGAAAATGTACCGGTTATGGTAGCCCAGGGGTCGTGTCAGCCATTTGATACGGCTCGGGGTTCTGCTCATGAGGGTGGTGGATGATTCCAGTACGAACTCCCCGTACATCTCGTCATCGAATACCATCACGTTGCCCCGCTCCCGCCGCCACTCATCTTCGCTGATATCCAGGTCGTCCATCACCGGTGCGAGGGGGAACCCGAATTCCCCGGCGCTATCGATGAGCGCCTGGCGGGTGTGGGATGCTACCCAGGAGGTCACTTTTGCGTTCAGTTCCTGCGCCGCTTCCGGTTTGAGGCGATCCACCGCCTTCTCAAACCGGCTGTCCGCTGCCAGTTCCGGTGTCTGCATGCCGTTGCACAAGGCCTGAAACTGTCTGTCGGAACCGATGGCCAGGGCGATAAAAGCGTTATCCCCGGTTTTGAAAATCCCGGAGGGGGCCATGGTGGGATCGCTATTGCCGGTTCTGCCCAGTTTATTGCCCGTGGCTTTTTCGTATGTAAAGTGGGGCAGGGCTCGCATCAGGATTTCAGCCTGGGCGATATCCAGGTATTGCCCCTTTCCGGATTGTTCCCTGGCGTTGAGCGCAATCATGATCTGCATGGCGGCATAGACACCGGGGAAGAAATCACCGTAGAAGTCCGGCACCTTGAAATACTTGTCGGTGTCCGGATGCCCGGTGGCGGCCAGCATCCCGCTGGCCCCCTGGGCCAGGAGATCCCAGCCGGGCAGGTAGCGGAAGGGACCGTACTGGCCGAACGTGCTGCAGCTGGCATAGATCACCCGGGGGTTGATCTCCCGGATCTGGCGATAACCGATGCCCCAGGCGTCGACCGTGCCCGGCGAGAAGTTTTCGATCACCACGTCGGACATCTCCGCCAGTTTGAGGATCATCTCTTTGCCCCTGGCTTTCTTGACATCGATGGCCACAAAATACTTGCTGTGGTTGATGAAATGCCAGAAGGGGTTGGAGTGCTTCCAGAACTTCCCCCAGTAACTCGAAGAGCGCCAATAGTCCCCCTGGTAGGGGACCTCGACCTTGATCACCTCGGCACCATACTGTCCCAGGGTCTTGGCGGCGGTGGGCCCGAAGATCATGTGGGAGAGGTCCAGCACCCGGAGTCCCGCCAGGGCTTCCGGTTTTTGGGGGATCTGGTCCTTGTCGAACAATCCCCGGGCAAAGTCCTGATATTCCTTTTGCATGGCTGTCAACCTCCTACATAGGCTTTTTTGACCAGTTCGCTCCTGAGCAGCCGGTCAGCGGTATCTTCAAGAACAATATGGCCATCCTGCATCACATATCCCCGGTTGGCGATTTTGAGCGCGGACTGCACATTCTGTTCGGAAAGGAGTATGGTGACGCCGTCCCGGGGGAATGTCCCAATGACGTCGTAAATATGCCGCATCATGACCGGGCTGAGCCCCAGGGATGGTTCATCGATCAGCAGCAGTTTTGGCTGGGCCATCAGGCCCCGGGCGATCACCAGCATCTGCTGTTCACCGCCGCTCATCAGGCTGGCCCGTTGATGGGAGCGCTCCTTAAGGATGGGAAAGAGGGTATAGACCTTTTCCAGGATCTTCAACCGACCGGGCCAGATACGGGGCAGACACGCCCCCATAAACAGGTTTTCCAGGACGGTCATGAAGGGAAAGATTTTCCGACCCTCCGGTATCTGGGCGATTCCCCGCGCGACGATCCTGTGGGGCGAAAGACCGGTAATGGGCTGGTCCTCAAATCGAATCGCCCCGGCACGCGGTTTCAGAACGCCGGAAATGGCGTTCAGGAGCGAGGTTTTGCCGGCACCGTTGGAGCCCAGGATCGTGACTACTTCGCCGGTATTAACCGTCAATGAGACATGGTGCAGGACCGGGATAATCCCGTAGGAGACCTGAAGCTGATCAATCGTTAACATCGGAACCTCCCAGATAGGCCTGGATCACCTGCTCATTCGCCATGACGGCTTCAGGGGGCCCTTCATCGATCTTTTCGCCATATTGAAGCACCACCAGGCGGTTTGCTGCTTTCATGATCACCTTCATCACGTGTTCAATCCAGAGGATGGTGACCCCGAACTGCTCCTGGGCGCTCCAGATCATGTCCAGGGCCTTTGAGGCTTCACCGGGGTTCAGACCGGCCATGGCTTCGTCCAGCAGCAGCAGCCTGGGGGACGTGGCCAGGGCCCGGGCCAGTTCCAGCATTCGGAGTTCATAGAGGGTCAGGTCCCTGGAAAGGGTATCCCGTTTGGCAAAGAGCCCCACAAACTCCAGGAAATAGGAGGCGTCCAGACCGGCATCCGAGAGGGTCATATTCTCCCGCTTCTTGCCGTTGATCACCGCCACCGTCACCCCGCTCAGGGCGGTCAGGGCATCAAAGGGCTGGGGGATCTGATAGGTTCTGGATATCCCCATGTGACAGATGCGATTGGGTGCCAGATTGGTGATGTCATTTCCCTCGAACCGGACACTGCCTGAATCCACCTTGTAGATACCGCACAGCAAGTTCAACAGGGTGGTTTTACCGGCGCCGTTGGGGCCGATCAGACCGACGATCTCGCCCTGATTCACGGAAAAACTGACATCGTTGACAGCTCTCAGGCCGCCAAAACTTTTGGTGATGTTGTCTATTTTCAGCACGGCGCTACTCCCTCCTTACTCGCATGACCGGAAAATAGTCCCGGGGATGCCGTTTGTGATACAGCCCATAGATCCCCTCTCCGCGAGGCAATGCCACCAGCACAATGATCAGAATCAGGGGGAAAAGAAAGTAATTGACGGTGCCGAGACTGCGCAGGGAGTCCTCCAGAAAGCAGACAAAGTAAGCCCCCGGGATCATCCCGTAAACCGAGGCACGACCTCCGATCATAACGATGATCAGCATTTTGAGCATGAAATCCAGGGGCAGGTAGGTGATGCCGGCAAAGGTCCGGAAGGTGTGCACAATAAACCAGCCCACAATCCCTGTCAAAATCGACGGGAACACATAGTAAAACACCTTGTACTTGTTGACATTCACCCCCATCATCAGCGCCACATCCTCGTTCTCGTTGATCGCCGCCATGGTGACCCCGAATCGGGACTGGGCGATCTTCTCGGCCACAAACAGAAAGATCAGCATCATGAAAACGGAGAGGTAGTAATAGGAGACATAGTTCCAGGTGATGCGACCCAGGTTGATCACCGGGCTCATCCCCATCAGCCCGACCTCGCCCCGGAAAAGACTGCCGTAGATAAAGGTCAGATCCAGAAAGGCCAGGGGCAGGATCAGCGTAATCAGGGAAAAATAGAGCCCTTTGGCAATCCAGGTGATGGGGCTCAACAGCAGGGAGACCAGCATGCAGACCAGGATCGTGGCGACCAGGGTGAAAAAGGGACTGAATCCCAGATGCAGGTTGAGCAGCGCCGACGTATACCCGCCCAGCCCCAGATAGAGCTGGGGGCCGAAATTGAGCCGGCCGGTCCCGGTCATCTGCAGGGCCAGGGGAATGGTAATGCAGGCATACAGATTTGCCACCGTGATCATGGTCAGGATATTGGGATACCCGGTGATGAACAGGGGCACCACCAGCAGCAGCATGCTCCAGAGGATGGGATTCCGCCAGTACCGGGGCTCGATGATCCACTCGTACTTCTGTTTCTTCCAGCGGGCCAGGATACGATCCCGTTTTAATTCAAAACTTACCATATGGTCTCTCCTGCAAACAGACCGCCCCGTTTGAAAATCATCACGATCAGGGTGATCACCAGGGCGGCGAATCCCATGAATCTTGACACATAAAGAAAACTGACGCCGGCATGGATAAACCCGATCATATAGGAGGCGATAATACTTCCTTTCAGGTTTCCCAGTCCGCCCAGAATGGCAATCAACATGGCGGTCATCATCAGATTGGCACCCATGTGGGGCTCGATGCTCCAGAAGGGGGCGATCATCAGCGTGCAGATCGTGGGGGGGATGATGGAGAGGATCATGGCCAGATAGTACATCTTGTTCACATCGGCCCCCAGCAGCAGGGATGCCTGGGTGCTCTGGCTCATGGCGCGGATGATCAGTCCCATCCGTGTTTTCAGAAAAAACACAATATAGATGAGGGTCACCAGGACACCGGTCAGTGCCGCAAACAGCATCTGGTAGGAGATACGAACCGCACCGATGGTAAAGGTGCCATCGATAATGGTCGTGGGCAGATTGACGCCGTCTGTGATCGGGTAGATATAATTGGCCAGGTGGGTCACCATCATGAAGACCAGCATAGTCAGGGTGAGCAGAATCTCCTCCCGGTCCAGATAGCGTTGAAAAATCCCCTTGTAAAAGACCAGCAGGGAAACAGCGATCTGCAACAGAATCATCAGCAGGATACTGGGGAACAGTCCCAGACCGGCATCAATAAAGATCCAGGTGCCGTAGGCCGCCAGTACGAAGATCACCCCGTACCCCAGATGAAATATCCGCAGCACACCGCAGATCAGGGAAAACCCCAGCGATATCAGCAGATAGATCGACCCCCAGATAAAGGTATAGACCAGCACCGACTGTAATTTGACAAGTAACATAAATCTCTCTTGGATATGACGTCACTTCGGGAGGCGTGTTTGCAGACACCGGCAACAGCCGCGCAGGCCGTTGCCGGTCGCCACCGGGTTTGAAAAAATCGGGCGCAGATCTTACTTTCTGATATCAACAGGTGATTCGTAGGGTTTCTGCTGATACTCCTTCGGGTAGATCACATACATCTTGCCGTCGGCTTTCCACTGGATGATGGGAGTCACGTACTTGGGGGACGGCAGGTTATAATGGTTTTTGGCGTCCCAGCCGATGGTTCCCAGGACCGCGACCTCTTCCACCGTTTCCAGATTCTGGATCATGGTATCGATATTGGTCAGGGTCTTGCCGGTCTCCAGGGCCTTTTTAAACCCGTAGAGCGTGTCGTAGGTCGTATGGGAGCCGAAGATCGGGCCGACCTTGTACTTGGTGTAGAGATTGGTCATGAAGGGGATCGTCTTGGGGGTGATATCCACCGCCACCATGGAGGACCCCACCATACCGCCCAGCACCTTACCGCCGGTCATTTTCCAGATGGGTGGCATGCCTGCCAGACCGCCCCAGATGATCCACTGGGTATTTCTGGCACTGGACTGCTCCCACTGCTTGATAAAAGAAGCCTCGTCAATATATCCGATCACACAGTCGATGACCTCGGCACCCGATGCGGCCACCTCTTCAAAAACCGAGTTGAACATCTTCTGGTCAAGGGAGAGCGTTGTTTCATAAACCACGTCCAGACCCGCCTGCTTGTAAACCTCTGCCAGTCTCGGGCTGACTCCGGGGATGCCCTCCCGCAGGGGCTTCGTCCACTCCATGTCTTCATAGATCAGGGCCACCTTTTTAATCCCCATGGTGTTCTTGTAGATATCGGTGAACATGCCACTGAAGATTTGCAGATAGTGGGTGGAGATCGCGTAGTAGGTCTGAAAACCGAACTTGTACTTGCTGTAGTTGTCCCGCACACGCTGCCAGATCACATCACCGGACCCGATGGTACTGAAAAAGAGGTGGGGGTATTCCGGAAAGAGTTCAGCCCCGATCTCCATGCCGGCAGCACTCATCTCAACCTTTTCGGCGATCACCACGGCCAGGACCTTATCCACAATGACCAGCTTCTTGTATATTTCCACACATTTGGGAATCTCCCCCTTGGTGTCCTCAATAATCAGCTCCACCTGCTTTCCGAGGATCCCGCCGGCGGCATTAATCTCATCCACCGCCATCTGGGCGGCACCCTTGGAACTGAGAGAGAAGGGAGAGGAAAGATTGCCCATGAAACCGATCTTGATGGGACCCGTGGTCTCCTCCCGGACATTGCCCACCTTCTCATCCTTTTCCCATGGCCACTTGAAGGCATAAGCACTGAAGCTCAAGGTAAAAGTCATGATAACAACCATCACCGCACTCAACAAACAGAATCGCTTTTTCATTCTTTTTACTCCATCAAAAGGTTCGATATGCATTCGAAAATGAACCGCCCTGAAACCCGGGATCGTGGCTTGTTGCGGCGACGACGCCGGATCATCTCAGACGACGGTGGTTACGGAAAAAAGAGTCCAAGAACGTTTCTAACCTGAACCTGGTACCTTAAAAGGTTGTCGGCCAGTTTGCCAGCAGTCGTTCGCTCAGGCCGCCATTCCTGCCGCGTGCCAGCGCCAGGGATGTGATGATGATCTTCCGGGTCTCCAGCGGGTTGATCACGTCGTCGATCAACCCCAGACCCGCAGCCCGCCAGGGGGCGCTGGCCAGTTTCAGCTCCGCGATGGCCTGGGCCCGCATCGCTTCGGGATTTTCCGATGCCATGATCTTGGCGCCAAAAACCACGTTGGTGGCTACCTCGGGGCCCATGAAACTGATGTCCGCCCCGGGCCAGGCGTAGAGAAAATCCGCCCCCATATTGGCCCCGCACATGTTGCAGTTGGCCATGCCGTACGACTTGCGGATAATGATCGATATCTTGGGGACCGTTGCACTCGACAGGGCCTCGATGAAATTGATGATCTTGCCCGGCATCCGCTTGCGTTCCGCCTCCTTGCCCACGAAAAAACCCGGGGTGTCGTGCAGGAAGAGCAGCGGAATATTGAATGAATCACACAGGCAGATAAAACTGGTGCACTTGTCACAGCCGTCGGGTCCCATGGCGCCGGCAAAACGGGAGGGCTGATTGGCGATAATCCCGACGGTTTGACCGTCGATCCGGGCCAGGCAAGTGATGACGCTGGGGTCGAAATCCGGTTTGAGCTGGAAGATGGTTTCATGATCCACCAGTGTTTTCAAGACCAGAGCCATATCATAGGACTGGTTGGACCGCTCGGGGATCAGGGTCAACAGCCGTGCCTGCCGTCCGGCCGCCTCGGCATCGCCGGCTGTGACCGGCGGCAGCTCGTTGGCGTGGGACGGCAGGTAGGAGAGAAATTCGCGGACAATCCGCAGGCAGTCCGCTTCGTCATCGGCGGCCTGGTCGATCTGCCCGGTGACGGTGGCATGCAGTTTCCAGCCACCCAGTTCTTCGCTGCTGACCTTTTCATTGGTGGCAATCTCCAGCACCCGGGGTCCGGAAACGGCAAAACAGGACCCCTTGATCTGGACCACAAAATCAGCCAGTGCTGCCATCCAGGAAGGATCGCCGAAACAGTCACCGGCCAGGGTGGCCACCATGGGCACCCTGCGGTAACGACGACCGGACCTGGATCCGATGGTCATGGAACTCATCCCGTCCGACCCCTGAATATCCGGAATTCTGGCCCCCCCGGCCTCCCCGAGATTGACAAAGGGGAAGCCCTTTTCGATGGCCCGGGTCATGATGCCTGCTGCCTTTTTGTGACCCACGCGCCCACCGGCCCCGGCCAGCACAGTGACATCATTGGCGGAAACCCCCACCTGGCGGCCGTTGATCGTGCCAAAACCGTCAATCTTGCCATCGGCGGGGGTTTTTGCCTCCATGCCGGGAATGTCGGAATGGGTCAGGGCACCGATCTCAAAGAATGAGCCCGGATCCAGCAGTTGGGTGATCCGTTCCCGGGCATTGAGCAGCCCCCGGCTGCGCTGCAGGTCAAGTTTCTTTTCACCCCCCATTTTGAGGGCGGTCTCTTTCCGTCTGTTCAGTTCCTCGATATTCTCTTGTATTCCCATCGGTTCAGTTCAGGTTCTTAAGGGCACCTTGATTAACTGGAACTCAGTCAGCAGCATAGGGTTGATCTTTCAAGAACCCTGGAAGCCATGGATGGCTTCCAGGAGCTCCATGGATGGACGCGTGCGTTTCTTGAAAGTTCAACCCTTTGGTGTGGTAAATTCGATAATTTTAATTAATCAAGGTGCCATATATTATAGTAAGAGTGCGACCCGTTGCATCCCGTCGGGGGGAAATGCTGCCCGCCGGGTTGGGTGATGATGCGAACGTGCGCTGCGGGATGCGGTCTTAGTCCAGGGTGATCAAAACCTGATCGGTCTCGACCACATCTCCCTGGCCGACCAGGATTTCGCGAACGGTGCCTTCGCAACCGGCGACAATTGAATTTTCCATTTTCATGGCTTCGTGAATCATGACCTGGGTGTCGTTGACAACCTGACTGCCCAGTTGGACAGTGATCTCTATAATTTTCCCCGGCATGGGGCATAAAATTTCTTTCATCTGTTCCATTATATTATATTAATGATGACTGTATCTATTCAGTTTGATTTCCGCTCAGCCCCGAAGGGTTTGTGTTTCAAGAACCCTGGAAGCCATGGATGGTTTCCAGGAGGATTCATGCGTTTCTTGAAACACAAACCCTTTGGGGCGTATACAGGTGAATAGTTGCTGATGACTTTCCAATCCGTTGTGAGAGACCTACTGGTTCAGACCATACAAACCAGCATGCCCCGTGTCAAGGCACAACGAAGAATGAGAATGATATCTCGGTATTCACCCGCGATTGATATAAACCCCTTTCAGTGGGGAGACTTATTTCAAGATGATCTAAGACTTGCTTTGCTCTTCGAAGCTGCAAGTTTCGCTTCTCACTCCAAAACTCGCTTCGCTCAGACAGGCGGGGTCTCGGACGCTTCGCTTCGTCAAGATCATCCAGGAAACTGCTCCAGGCAATTAAAACAGCTCTATGACAGTCACTCAGTTCAGCTTGTTTTCCTTCGTGATCTCCGTGTCTCTGTGGTGAGTGTTTTTCATACAAACCA
>JAHJRI010000007.1 GCA_018830885.1 bacterium
ATCTTGCCGCTGAATTCGTCGATATCCGCCAATGGCTGCCGCTCACCCCGCAGGAAACTGTTGGTTTTGGGAAAGATCTTATCCTCAATACACACGCCACCCACATCCCGCTGGCACAGTTTTTTCACCAGTCGACGCATGTTATTGAAATTTCCATAACCGGTATCGCCATCCAACAGGATCGGGATGGATGTGGCATCACTCATGAACTCGATCACATCCAGAACCTGTGTCCAGCTGGCTTCATTGTTATCCCGGACACCCAGAGATGCCGAAATGGCCAGACCACTTCCCCAGATACCCTTAAATCCGGTTTCTTCGACAATTTTTGCCGAAAGACCGTTATGGGCTTCCATAATGAATTCGAGCTGGTCGCTGAGCAGCATGCGCCTTAATTGCGTCGTTTTTCTCATTTTCATCTATATAAAATAGTTATTGAAAACCTGTAACCACATCTTTCCCTGACAACAACCAGATGGATCATCTGCCTGGTCTGTCTCTGTCCGCTCATTTCAGCCGAAACAGGGAGTCGCGGATAAATTTTCTGAAACAGAGATACCATCGGTCAGCGGAAAAAACAGCATCGTTTCCCCGTGATTGCAGGCGCCCGGATTACCTGTTGATTGATGTGCTTAGACTCTCTTTTGCCGCGCCTTCCAAGCAGGTATCGGTATCTGAGATTTCGGTTCCATATTGACCCCAACCTACGGTTCTGCTGTTGCAAAAAGGGGCGTTTCAATTCTAAAACATGGAACATAACATTGGTTTTTTACTTAATCTGTTATATTACTGATTAAAAGAGGATAAGACCAGCAGTTATTTAATGGAAACCGGTTACACATCAATTGCAGGGATTGATGATACGGCTCAGTGACTGTTTTTCCAGCCGCTTTCATAATATCAGGGTCCTGAAGAACCTCAGCAGACCCGGAATGATCCCACCGGGAACTGAAACTGCGAGACCCCGGGTAAAAGGAGTTGCCAGCGGGGTGGGGGTATTGGACAATCTTCCCCGGAGGGGGGCGGACATTGCTGCCGGAACCTACATTGATATAAACCACCGTTCCCAGTTGGACATCACGGACGATGAACAAAACCAAATGGGGTAACCCTGAACATAAGGGAATAATATGGATTTCAGCCAAGTCGACCACATTATAGAAAACGCGCTGCATGAAGATATGCCCTGGGGGGATGTGACCTCTGAAACGGTTATCGATCCGGACCTGCACCATGATTTTGTGATCCTGCTGAAAGCAGATGGCATCATCGCCGGTCTGCCTGTTGCAGAAAGAACCTTCAGACATCTGGATCCGGATCTCATCTGGCATGCCCTCAAAGAAGACGGCGCCTCAGGGAAAAAGGGAGAGATTCTGGTTCGACTGACGGGGAAAACCAGGAAGATCCTCATGGCGGAACGGGTTGCTCTCAACATTCTGCAACGTTTGAGCGGTATTGCGACACTTACTTCACAATATGTGCAGCGGGCTCGAACCGTATCGGCCACTGTAAGAATCACCGACACCCGCAAGACAACGCCCGGTCTCCGGTTCCTGGAAAAGTATGCCGTCCGCATGGGCGGTGGACACAACCATCGCTACTCCCTTTCAGATGCGGTGATGCTCAAAGACAACCATCTGGCCATTCTCAAGCAGGAAGGGATTTCCCTGCAGAATGCCGTTCAAAAGATCAGAAATCGACTGCCTCACACCTGCCAGATCGAGATTGAAGTGGATACCATCGATCAGATCAATGCCGTCCTTGAAGCGGGTGTGGATTGTATTCTGCTGGACAACATGTCCCCCGATACCCTGGCGGAGGCCGTCCGGATGATTGATGGACGCACCCTGACAGAGGCCTCCGGTGGCGTATCCCTGGAAACCGTTGCCAGCATTGCGGCAGCGGGGGTCGATATCATTTCGTCCGGCGCCCTGACCCATTCAGCAGCAGCGTTGGACATCAGTCTCGATTTTGGCTGATCCGTAATGATCGCCTCAGGCAGCACCTGCCAGAAGGTCGGCCGGCAGGCTGATTTCCATGCGGCACCTGCCATCTTCATCCGCCGTTGGTCGCTGCCTGGAAAGCAACACCAGGGACTTGACACCTACCGACCCGAACAGATACATTTACCTATAAAGATTAACCTTTTCAAAGTCGGAGATGATCATGAAAAAAAGAGAACTTCCCTTTTTCCGGACAGACATCAAGGCCGCTTATCCCATCAGACTGATCATTACCGGAATTTTGCTTTTCACCAGCATTAATCTATTCGCTTATGATTTCAGTGATATTAGACGTACGATGGACAACAATCTGGCTGCGTCAAATACAACCGGCCTGAACAAACGCATCGCCATCGTTTATTATATTCCGGATCAACCGAATGTCAAAAAGCGGACCAACCTTGTCAAATTGAAAAAGGATCTGTCCTATGAGCTGCTGAAGTCCTTCGAGGTGGTTGACCCGATCATCGTACAGGAAGTCATCAAGACCAATCAGCTCAACTATCAACAGATCGCAGGCAACAGCTCAATATTGAAACAGTTCGCCGACCGGACCGACAGTTCCCAGGTCCTTTTCATCGAGCTGAGACTGAAAGAGGACTACCTGCAAACCAGCATGAAGCTGGTCAACAACCGTCATGAAGAAATTTCCAACATTGAAGTACAGTTACCTCTGGAACCTGACCAGACAGATTCATACCAGCCGGCTTCATACCAGACAGCCCGGGTGGTATCCCAGTCGTCAACCCCACAGAAGTCCGTTTTCGAAGCCTTCAAAATGGATTTTATCCCCAAATCCTTTGTGGCAGGTCAGAACGACGCCTGGATCTATTTCTCCCCCACCGCTGAGATTATCCCTGATCTCCAGTCCATTGATATCTCGCTCTGGCTGAAACATCTGGCTGAAGTCGATATCAGACTGGTGCGACTGCGTTATGATGTGCGCCTGTTTGACGTCCTGCAGATGGGGATTCAGTCCAACGCCATTGTCGAGCGAAAAGACGCCGATATTCCGATAAACAACAGCAGCAAGGACCAGGGGCACCATTCTACCTATATATCCGCCAAGTACCAGGTATCCGACGGCTCCAGCATCCCGATCAGCCTGGCGATTGGAATCAGAAAACGGTTGCTCTGGGACAAAGACAACACCGATTTTAAAAACAGCACCAAAAGTGTCAATGACAAAAACGACCAGTACAACCAACTGACACTCCTACTGGCGGCAACCGGCAAACTTGAATCGCTGGGACTCCTCTACAATTTTTATCTTGACAGCCAGACCCTGGGAGTCGGCGCCAAATTTCTACTGACATCGGAAATCAAACTGTTTGCGGATACGGTGATCTACCATCACCAGGATCCTCAGCTGGACAGTGATACTGCATTTGGTGTCCAACTCTATAATCCGGCCGGTGCTGTCTCATTGAGCTATCAGGTTTCGACGGAACAGACCCAGTTGGGACTGCTTTTCGATTTCTAACCCCGGCATGCGGAAGAAGCCGCTCAGCAACGCCGCTTCTTCCAGGCCCGACCCCCTGCTTTAAAAATTCATTCCCGGTTTCACGGTTTGAAGCCGCCGTTGCGTTCACAGCTCCCATCCCAGAGCTATCCCAACCTCATGAGACGGTTCAGGAAAAGGCATAAATGGCCAAGAAAACAATGGAAATCAAACGAATAAAATGGTAAATATTGAGTTCACAAATCAGCGGACGACGGGATATACAACTGAACCCACTGCTGTAAAATCTTTACCTGTTTCAGGCACAGACAGCGAACTGCCATAACCCTTTTTCAAAACAGAATTTTGAAACATATAGTCATTGGAACCAGCGGTCATATTGATCACGGAAAATCGGCCCTGGTCAAGGCGCTTACCGGAACGGATCCGGATCGCTTCAAAGAGGAAAAGGAAAGGGGGATCACCATTGATCTCGGTTTTGCTCACTATATCTGGAACGACGCCCTCGACGTCTCCTTTGTCGATGTTCCCGGACATGAACGCTTTGTTCACAATATGTTGGCAGGCGTTGGCGGCATCCAAATCCTCATCCTGGTGATTGCGGCGGATGGCGGCGTTATGCCCCAAACCAGGGAGCACCTGCATATCTGCAATCTGCTGGGAATCAAGCAGGGCATCGTGGTTATCACCCGCTGCGATCTGGCCGATGAAGATATGATTGAACTGGTTGAAGAGGAAGCCACTGAGCTGGTACAGTCCACTTTCCTGGAAGATATGCCGGTGATCAAAACATCGGCAATGACCGGTAAAGGCCTGGACCTCCTCAGAGAAGAGATCGCCAGACAGGCAGACCTGTTGTCCGATGACTTCCGCAGAGATGGATTCCGTCTCCCTGTGGACCGCAGTTTTTCACTGAAGGGATTCGGTACGGTGGTCACAGGTACGGTCATGTCCGGTCAGGCATCCCTGAAAGACAATCTGGTTCTCTATCCCGAAGAAAAACCGCTGAAAGTCAGGGGATTCCAGGTTCACCAACAGGCGACAGATCAGATTTTTGCCGGCCAGCGCTCGGCTATCAATCTTTCAGGCATTCATAAAGACGAGATCCTCCGTGGCAACCAGATCTCCCTGCCGGGTCTGCTGGTGAAAACGAGGGTGATTGAGGTAGAACTGACCATCATTCCGGAAAAAACAGGTGTCCTGAAAAACCGCAGTAAAATCCGGTTTTTCAGCAACGCCCAGGAAGTGACCGGACGGATATACACATCCAAGGATTTCGACCCCAATTCAACGGAAAAGCAAACTGTCCAGGTTCGCCTTGAAGAAGCCATCAGCTGTCGTTATGCAGACCGTTTCATTATCCGCAACCTGTCCCCGGTTGAAACCATCGCCGGCGGGCGGATCGTGGCTCCCTTCGGAAACCGCAGTCGAAAGAACAGGCAGAGACTGACTGAATCCCTAGCTGGTCTGGCAACAGAAGATCCGGGGACCCGCATTCTGGAAGCAATTTTTCTGGCCGGCACCAAGGGTGTTGAAGCGAATCAGCTGGCGCCCCTGGTGGATCTTCCCCATAAAACCATCCAGAAAAACCTGCAGATGCTTTCTGCCCGGGGAGATATCATTTCAATCAACGCTGAGAAGAAAAAGTATCTGCACCAGTTTCATTGCCAGCGAATCGCCGGTTTCTTCGCGAAGACCCTGAAAATTTACCACCAGAAAAACCCGGAGAACGTGGGGGCCCAGGGATCCGATTTTTTTGGCAAAATGGGGCGGATGTACGTCCACCAGGAGGTTACCACGCTGTTGAACTGGTCGGTTAAACAGAAAATCCTTGTTCAAACGGACAGTTCCTATCATCTACCCGATTTTCAGGGGGGGTTGAACAAATTCCAGAAACAGCTCAAGCAGACGATCCTGGAACTCATGGCGCAGAAAGGGTTTCAACCGCCAGGAATTGTCAACCTGGCCGGTGAGCTGGACGTGGATCAATCCGATATTGAAAAACTACTGAAAATCGGTTTGATGGAAAAGTGGATTGTCCGGGTCAAAGACGATTTATGGTATCCTCCTGATATAGTTGATCAAATAAAGGAAAAGCTTTTTTCCCATTTTGAAAAAAATGAAACCTTGACAGTACTTGAATTCAAGGACCTGCTTGGCGTATCCCGCAAGCATGCGGTTGGTTTGCTGGAGTATTTCGACGGTCTGCACCTGACACGGAGAATGGAAAACCATCGGATTCTCAGACTGGAAAGGACACCATCAGACTCATGACTACTATTTGACGAACCACGGCAGAACAGCCGATACCGTGTCCAAACAACCTTTTCTAGTATTAAGGGATGTCTCTGGTTATTTTTGTATCCAAAAAGACAGTTATTATTTCGAAATACAAACTGGAGTTCCCGTTTCTGCCACCGGCAAAAAACCTGAGCAAGGCCGCCATCGGGGCCTATCAGTTAATTCGACAGTCCGAATCCATTCAGATTGAATCAACCCGGGATGAAAGGGAAGAGGCGATCACCCTGCTGAGGCAGTATGGACAGGAACTGTACAATGCCATCATACCCGCAGACTATCAATCACAGACACACCAGGCCGGCGGGGTTTTTATCTATACCCTGGAACCGGTGATTTCAGAAATCCCCTGGGAGCTGCTTTACGACGGCTCATCCTTCTTCGCCCTGACCCAGGGGATTGTCCGTATCAACAACTCCAGCGCCAAGGAGCTTCCCGATCTGTCCCCGGGCCCTCTGCAGTGCTTGAGAGCCTGCTTGACATCGTATGCGCCGATTCCTCCCCCACCACCCGGCAACCGTTTCATCAATTATGTTGAAGGACTCTCAACCGGCACATTCAGAGAGTCTCCCCTGGTGGATTTTCATGTTAATGGAAACAGCAGCCGGCAGTCGGTTCTGGAAGCGCTGGAGAGAGCGCCGAGCATTTTTCTGTTTTCCGGTCATGAGACTGAGAAAGGATGGCTGTTGGCGACAGGGGATGGAAAAAACAACATCCACAACTGGCACAGGGAAGAGCTGGAACCCGCTTTGAGAAAGGCAGTGACCCGGGGACTGCGCATCCTGATTCTGATTTCGTCCCGGCTGCTGCAGAAAAACGGCCATAACGGGTCTGATCCACTGGCCCGGTATTTCGATCTGGGTATTCCCTACATCATCAGCGTTCACGGTCGGATCGCCAGCCACCGGTTCCAGGAATATTTCCAGAACTTTATGGTTGGACTCATCCGGGAAGAGAACATTCTCCGTTCCCATCGGCAGGCCATCAACAGTATCTTTACCAGCCTTCCGCTCAGTTGGGACTGGTCCTGGATCCAATTGCATCTGAATCAGAAACTCCTGGAACAGGGATCCGAGTCCCCTTTGCCACCCTTTCAGTTTTATCACCAGGAAGCCGAATTCCAGCAGATCCCGCCAGGACAGCCTCACCACGCGCTCATCAATGCCCGACGGTTTGCAGGCAGTGCGGAGATACTCAATCGTATCTCAAAGTACCTTCTGTCCGGGCAGGTCGATGAAATCCTGTTACTGCAGACCACCGCCGGCAGTCCGGTGGAGGAGTATGTTCAGGAGTTTCTGCGCCGTCTCCCGCCGGATCGACCCTTTCAGCTGTCCCTCCTGTACTATCAACGCTGGGGGTATCATAAAAATCAGCGGGAGCAGCTGCCGGCGACACCCATCGGGAATCTGTTTCCTTTTTACTTCGGACACGGCAATGTGGGCGACTATTTTGACCAATACGTGATTTCATATCCATTCTTCAAAACCCGAGAAACCGATCTGAAATTTCTGGTGATCTTCTTTCCACCGGAAAGATATGACGCGTCCTTCGACGATTGGTTGAGTAAAAAACAGAAGGAGGGATGGCGAATCATCTTTCTTGCAGACGATTCGGCGTTAACAAGACTGCCGGTCATTCTTGTCCCAACAGATACCCTCACAGCCAGTGAGATCTCCGATGCCTTCGAGGATGAAATCCCCGAATCGTGGCTGGATCTGGTCAAGGACCCACTGCCAGCACATTTCAGGAATCTGGCACTGCTGAAAATCGCCCAGCATTCCCGGGACGAGCAGATTATTGATCGTTTTCAAAAGGAGCAACCGGCAGAAAAACTCTGGCGAAAGACACTGCACACATTGCTGCCAACGCTCTCCTCACCTCGCTTCCGAATTTTCCTGACCCTTTACCTAATGCGGATACACTGCCCCAAACAGTTTCTGGCAGATCTACTGAGCATCAAGAATATCGAGGCAGAACTCAGTTTCCTGTTGCGTCTGCACCTGATCAGCACGAATCTCTTCAGTTCCCATATCTGGATCCCCATCAATCTCTGCCTGGCGATCGACCGGTATGATCTGATTTCAGAAAAACAACTGCTCGGATTCGGTAGTGAGTTACTGCAGCGACAGATCGCCACCCTGAAGGGAACGGAGGTGCCCGGAACCGCCCAGATCGCCGGGTTTCAGTATTGCATCAATACCCTGGCGCGTCTGGGTCAAATCGAAAATCCGCTGCAACGGAATCTGCAATATGGGCGAAAACTCTCCCGTCTACCGGGGGTAAAAACACCCCTGTTTTATCCCAATGTCTGTACCAGCATGGAACTGGTTCTGGCAGCCCGGAAGAAACGGGAGATCCCCAAAGTCATATTTTCCATCCTGGATATCATCAGCAACCTGCCTCTGGAGAAACAGACTATTCGAATCTACCAGTGGCTGCTGAAAACCGAGGAAAAGCAGAGAAACTGGCCCCAGGTGGCCGAATTGCTGATGAAACTGGCCTCCGTCTATATCCGACTGAATATGAAGGAAAAGGCCATCGGTTTGATTACCTCTGTCATTCAATTGAACAACGATATCAAAAATTTTACCCACCGGTATCAGAACCTGATCACGGTTGCCCTGTTATTGCTGGATCTGGGGGAGATCGAGAAGGTCAGAAAGATCATCAATAACGCCGAATTCGACCTTAAAAGCCTTAATGAGAACGATGTGGCAAAACTCTGGCTGGTTGATGGCCACCTGCTTTTCCAGAGCGGGAAACTGAAGGAGGCAGCCATCTCCTTCAGAAAGGTATTCAAGAAGCCCCAGCAACCGATTTCCAGCAGTCTGCTGGCAAAGACCCATTTGAATATGGCAGAAATTTACCGGATTCAGCAGGAACCCTCGCCACAATATCATCATCTCAATCAGGCCGCCATTTTTTTTGAAAAGACAGGTTCTACCGAGCAGACAGCTCAACTGCAGGAGCAGTTACTGAAAATCTGCCTGGCTTCGAATATGAATGAAGAGGCCATCAAACACCTTGAATGGCTTTACCATCACCTGCAGCAATCGGGGGATAAATCCCGCACCAGAGACCTGGCAGACCAGCTCGGGGGACTCTATTTCAAGGTGGGAAACAGGGAAAAGTCCACCCATTACTATTCCGTCGCCCAGGGTATGTGACACGAATGCTTACTACCGAGCCCTTCTGTTTTTAAAGGTTCAACGCCTGAACCGGCATTTCTGCCCCCCCCTCCCCCGCGGGAAGACCGCTGCAGCAAAAAAACGCCCCCGGACCTGTTTACGGTTGTTCATCCTGATCCATCCGTCGCCTCCCCACCGGAACCGGATACGGCCAGTTTTTTATAAAAAATGGCACCGCCTCCTGCAAATTGTTTTTCCTCCTGTTTTCTGATATAATAACCGCGGTCACAAAAAAATCTCCCAGTGGCTGAAAAAAGTCTTTCAGAATGGAATCTACCATTCATAGAAGGGACATTGAACAGCAATTTCTGATGGAACGCACCGCTGTTGTGAATGTTCCCCATTGAATTCAGGCAAGACAATGTGTCATGAAGACACGATCCAGACATAACCAGGAATAACCGTTGAATATAAAGGGGGATACCATGCCAACACTCAAAGAACTCGATAAAATCGCGATCAATGTCCGATCGCACAAAATATTGAAACAAATATTGAACGAAAATCCTATCCTTGAAGAGATCCTCAGAAATGCCAGAAATGAAACCGAAGCCCTGGAAAGCATCCGGCAATGGGTACTGAACAGCCTCTATACCAGTCCTGCCGCATTGAAATATTACAGACGGGAAAAAACGGATCATCAGACCTTCATTTCATTGAAGTGGAGTGATCTGGCGGCGATTCGCATATTGGACTATATCGATAACGCCGGGATTGAGATAGAGGATATGAATCTGAAAGGGAAAATTGCCATCAGCAACCCGATCGTGTCGTTATGGCTGGCTGTCAATCATGGCACCGGTGGCGCCAAACCGGCTTTTTTCGAAGACATGCAGTACCTGTTTCGGCAATTCAGTGGCAAGAACCAGCGAAAAATTCTATCCAGAGAGCAGGTGGAAGAGTGGATGGAAAAATATCCGAGCGGACTGGACCCCCGGATTATCAAGCTGAGGGAAGAAAACCGGGACCGAATTCTGAATCTCATCATTGACCTGATTGATAGTGGTGAAAAAAGAGATCCAAAGTATCAATTTAAACCGGGGCTCTCCCGGGAAGAGAAATTCAAACAAACGCTCGAATGGTGGCAGGACCGCCTCTTTCATCTCCGGTTCGCCTTTCGGACACCTGAAATGGTCAATAAAATGCTGGGCCATTCGCTGGATCCCGATACCATGAAAATCCTGGAGGATGCCAAAATCGCTGGCATTCCCTTCTTTGTCAACCCCTATTACCTGTCGCTGATGTATGTCAGGGTTCCCTCTTTTGCCATTGGGGGGGATCTCGCCATGAGGGACTATGTCCTCTACAGCCGCAGACTGGTGGAGGAGTTCGGAGACATCACCGCCTGGGAAAAGGAGGACCGGGTTAAACTAGGGGAACCCAACGCTGCGGGCTGGTTGATCCCCGAGCACAATCTGCACCGTCGTTATCCAGAAGTCGCAATCCTGATTCCAGACACTGTTGGCCGGGCCTGTGGTGGACTGTGTTCATCCTGCCAGAGAATGTACGGGTTCCAGAGCGGTGAATTGAACTTCGATCTGGAGCGGTTAAAACCCAAAGAGAGCTGGAAGGAAAAACTGCAACGGTTGATGGCCTATTTCGAAAACGATTCGCAGCTCAGGGATATTCTCGTCACCGGCGGCGATGCACTGATGAGTTCCAATACCTCCCTGGAAACCATTCTCAATGCCATTTATGAAATGGCCATCAAGAAAAGAGATGCGAACAGGCATCGTCCGCCCTCTGAGAAATATGCTGAAATCGTGCGTGTCCGCCTGGGGACCAAACTGCCGGTTTACCTCCCCCAGAGAATCCGACCGGACCTGATCAAGGTACTGGCAGAGTTCAAGAAAAAAGCATCCAACATCGGAATCCGGCAGTTTATTGTACAGACCCATTTCGAATCCCCGTTGGAGGTGACGCCCGAGTCCAGGGCCGGGATTCAGGCTCTTCTGTCCGCCGGCTGGACAGTTACCAACCAGCTGGTTTTCACCGCGGCAGCCTCCCGCCGGGGGCATACGGCCAGACTCAGACAGGTGCTGAACGAGATCGGCGTTCTTTCCTATTACACCTTTACCGTCAAGGGATACATGGAAAACAGCCACAATTTTGCAACCAACGCCAGGATCGTCCAGGAGATGGTGGAAGAGAAAACTTATGGTCGGATACCCGTGAAATTCCACGAATCCATTGAGCAGTTTCCCATGGATGCTGAAAACATGGTGGAAAATATTGCCACTATCAAGGAAAAAGCGGGGCTACCCTTTCTGGCAACGGACAGAAGCGTCCTCAATCTGCCGGGGGTCGGCAAGAGCATGACATTCCGGGTCATTGGCATTACCCGCTATGGACGACGTATCCTTGAATTTGAACATGATGCCACCCGGATTCACAGTCCCATTATTGAAAAAATGGGGAAAGTGCTCATTGTGGAGTCTAAATCGATCCGGGAGTATCTCAATCAACTGGTGGAAATGGGGGAATCCATTGAAGACTATGACGGCATTTACGGATATTCCATGGCAGAAATCGAAGACAGGCTGCCCGTTTTCAACTATCCCGGCGATGAGGCCTGGATTACCAAGGAGATCACAAACCTGCAGATCTCTGCACAACAATCCCGTGTCCCGGTTGGACTGCCCTCCAGCCATGATTTTCAGAAACGGGCGTTCCTCTAAAGCCCTTTTTTATCTGCCGCCCCTGCTCCGCCTTTTAAAAAAGTGGTCTATGGGGCTTTGAACTGCCCGGATATTGCATTTTCCGTCAGAAGGTCCCAGACTGAGTGGACGAAAACGAACCATACACCAAACACCACGCCAAACACCATTTCTGACCATGACGACATTCAAGCAGATCGAACAGATCATGACCGAGCAGGGGTCCACCGCTGCTCAGATCAACCTTTTTGAAGCGCTTTACCGGCGCCATCTGGAACAACTGGAGGATCCAATCCAATGGAGCCAGCTCACCTCACCAGCGGCTGAATCGATCCTTGCCTATAACCAGCTTGACTCCGTCTCAGAGGATGAAAGCAGGTCGCTTTTGTCAGAACTGGCGGTCTGCCGGCTCAACGGTGGTTTGGGTACCTCCATGGGGTGTGTCGGCCCCAAGTCTGCCATTGAAGTCAAAAACGGGCAGAGTTTTCTTGATCTCATCGTGAGCCAGATTCAATCCCTGAATGCAAAGTACGACGTCGATGTGCCCCTGCTGCTCATGAACAGTTTCAATACGGACACCGATACTGAAAAAATCATCAAGAAATACAACGAGCGGCTCCTGATCATGACTTTTTTACAGAACCAGTTTCCCAGATTGAGGAAGGACTCCCTGCTGCCCCTCTCAGTGGCAAAATTCGGAAATCAAAGCTTCTACCCACCGGGTCACGGTGATTTTTATCAGAGCATTGGCGGAACCGGTATCCTGGAGCGCCTGCTCAGCGAGGGGAAAAAATATCTTTTCATCGCCAACGCTGACAATCTGGGGGCTTCGGTGGATGTGAAAATCCTCAAACTGATGAAAGACAAAGCCGTCCCTTTTATCATGGAAGTCACGTCAAAGACACGGGCGGACGTCAAGGGGGGAACGCTGATCAAAACGGAAAATCAGACCCTGCGGCTGCTGGAGATTGCCCAGGTTCCCCGTGAATATCAGGAAACCTTTAAAAGCGTGAAGAAGTTCAAGATTTTTAACACCAACAACATCTGGATCGATCTGCACGAATTAAAGAAAAAACTGGAAA
Source organism: bacterium (assembly GCA_018830885.1). Taxonomy (GTDB): domain Bacteria; phylum SAR324; class SAR324; order XYD2-FULL-50-16; family XYD2-FULL-50-16; genus JAHJRI01. The sequence goes on from JAHJRI010000007.1 coordinate 12,691, forward strand.
CCAACAGCCTGCATCTGGATGTGATCGTTAATCAGAAAACAGTCGATCGACTGCCGGTTATCCAGCTTGAAACCGCGCTGGGTTCAGGGATCAATAATTTTGATGGTGGTCTGGCCGTCCAGGTCCCCCGGAGTCGGTTTGTCCCTATTAAAAAAACTGACGACCTGCTGCTTGTCCAGTCCAATCTCTTTATATTCAAGGATGGCATCCTGATGAAAAATCCCGAACGGCAATTTGAGGGGCTGCCCCTGATTCGACTGGGGGAGAATTTTCAATCCATCGAGGACTACCAGCAGCGTATCCAAAGCATTCCGGATATCCTGGAACTGGACCTGCTGACCGTTGTCGGCAACGTCTATTTCGGGGACAACATGACATTGCGTGGCAATGTCATCCTGGTCTGTGAAGACGGTGAACTTCATCTGCCGGACCGCTCACTGATCGAAAACAAGGTCATGACCGGCCAGATCAAACTGGGCGAACTATAACAGAAGCAGGTGGACTGACTGAGCACCCGCCAGGTCAGGAGACCCGGTCCATAACACAGGAGACCAGAACGGCAGACCAGACCAGCACCACCAGAATCAGACAGATCAGAACCGCCGCACTACCCATATCCTTGGCATTTTTCGCCAGGGGGTGCTCCTCCTCTGTCATCAGATCTATGGCAGCTTCAATCGCCGAATTGAGAAGTTCAACAGCCAGGACCAGAAACAGACTCCCTGCCAGCAGCAATTGCAGCGCCAGAGAAACCGGTACAAAAAATGCCAGCGGGACAAAAATCACCGCGACACATACCTCCTGACGGAATGCTTCCTCTCCCTTCCAGGCTTCTTTCAATCCATTCAGGGAAACAATAACGGCCCTTTTCAGGCGTGGGATCGATCCGATTTTCTTGTAGTTATTATTGACTGCCATGAGCTGCACTTACAAGTTTCAATGTTACGATTCACTCCATATTCTGAGCAGAAGCTGCGACCTGTGTGTGACTGAACCACCTGAATAAACACACAGCACCCATCCTGTCAAGGATTTCCGATGACCCGCTGCTGCCTGTGTCTGTCGAGCAGGACCAGGGAAAGACCCATTACGAGCAGGATAGCGGTCTGGACCTCACCGTCCCTGAAATTATTTTCGAATACCCCTGCCACCATGATTCCTGCCAGACCTGCCAGTAATCCAGACAGCTGAGCATTTGTCTGCATTCTGATAGACCCCTGTCTCAGCGTCAGAAGGATCTGTACGAGCAGGGTTCCCCACCAGACTAGGTATCCCAGCAGACCCAGCAAGCCGAAATCGATCCAGTTCTGCAGATAAATATTGTGGCTGCCGACACTGGGAGGATGCTGAAACTGGTGATTTTCCTGACGGGCAATCCGGCTGTAATAAGGTTCCATGACATTCCGGCGATTTGGACCCAGACCCAGAATGGGATGGTCCCGGATCACCTGGACGGCGGCACGCCACATGAGGATCCGGTCGGCGTTTGATTCAACAGAGATACTCTTGATTCGTTTTCCCAGCGCTGTCGATTCAAGAAAGGTATTTTCCCGGGAACTTTGAAACATCCAAAATCCGCCTGCCAGCACCAGCAGAAGGGTAATAACGATCAGTGACCGTTTCAAACCCAGAAACGTGAGAACCATCACCCCGACTGCCGTCAGTGCGCCCAGCCAGACACTCCTGCCCATGGAAACCACGATGGCGGCCAGATTGCAGAGGGCGGCCCCTGCATGCAGCAGCCTCTGTCGGCTGGATCCTCCCTGGCTGAAGATGTTGGGCAAAAAGAGGGTGAATAACATCAGTGAAACACCGCCATAGGTCAGATGATGCGAGAAAACACCCACGGCATACCATACACCCTCCTGGGGTCGAAATTCCGCCTGCATGGCCTTTGATCTTAGTACATCAAGTCCTGTAAAATACTGAACGACGGCATAGATCGCAATCAAGCTCGAAACGACAGCCAGAATATTCAGATAGCGGTCACAGGGTCTGCTCCTGAAGGCAAAAAAGATCAGAAAGGGAAGACCGAGGCGCCAGAAATTTCTAAAATAGGCCAGGCTTTGCAGGACATTACCTGACAGGAGTGAACTGATCAAAGCCCCCAGCAGCATCAATCCCATCCCGTAAATGATGGGCGCCCCTGTCCATGGTTCCTGCTTTTTTATCAGTCGGTATAGGGTGACGAGGTAAAGACCGATAATGGCAAAATCATCTCCGGCAATACTGAACGGAATGGCGATGAACAGCACCAGCAGGAAAAAACTGCGAAAATCTTCTGATGTGATTTTACCGATGGGTTTCATGCGCATCTGCTATTGTTTTGCCATGTCCTGTAACACCCGCATTCACATTCAGTTCCCCTGAGGACTGAGAACCCTGAAGCGTCATTCATTTTTTCAGGTCCTGGTAGATCCGGACCAGGCGGGAACTGGTCTCCTGGCCGTGAAATCGGCTGATATAATCCATTCCTTCTGCAATCATCCTCGCAGCCAGCGCCGAATCTGTCAAAACCGCTTCCATCGCAGCAGCTATCTCCTCAGGGTTGCTGGAATCCACGTAGCGGGTGGCCGGTCCCCCCGCTTCCATGAAACAGCTGCCACTGGATGTAATGACGGGTATCCTGCTGGAGATGGCTTCAATAATAGGGATCCCGAAACCTTCAAAAATGGAGGGATATACAAAGAGTTTTGCCAGCTGGTAAATCGCCGGTAGATCCTTATTGGGGACATCCGACAGGATGAGAACCCTGTGATTGAGTCCCAGCATCTTGATTTTCGCGATGACCGTCGACTTATACTGTTTCCCGCTGCCGATCATCACCAGCGGCACGTCCAGGTTCCGTTTCATGATGGCAAGCCCATCGATCAGACTGGACAGGTTTTTTCTCTCGTTAAAGGAGCCCACGTACAGGACATACTGATCAGGAAGCTGATAGCGTTCTTTGATCCTGCGTCGTTTGATATTCGTTACCGGCAGCAGAAATACCGGGTCGCAGCTCTGGTAGACGGTTTCGATTTTTTCTGCCGGTGTTCCGAAAAACTGTATGATATCCTGTTTTGTCTGTTCGCTGACCGAAACAATCCGGTCTGCATGGCGACAGCTATATTTGAACTTGCGCAGATAGATTGCCCTTTCCGACCAGCGATAAAACCTGGGATAGCGTAGAAAAATCAGATCGTGAATGGTCACGACAGTTTTCAGGCCTTTCAAACGATGGATTCCCACCGGAATTTCATGGGAAAGCCCATGATAGATATCCGGCTTGTTTGCGGCCAGATCCCGGGTTAAGAAAAACGACCGCCAGAGGGCCCCATTGGACCGCCCCAGCCGTGTACCAGGGGTCATGACCGAGACCATCGGATCGGAAATGGGAAACTGGTCTGATGTTTCCAGATCTTTTCCATGGGTATAGAGGAGATACTGGTTTTCAGGATGATAGGTAACCAGGTTTTCAATCAGGGTCCTGCTATAGTTCCCCAACCCTGTATAGTTTGCAAAATAGCGTTTTGCGTCAAATCCAATTTTCATGCACAATATCCGATCAGACAATCGTTGATGCGAGGTTACCGTTTTTGAACAGGCAGAAGATCCTGGATGGTTTTCAGAACGTCACCAGGTTTTATATTATCCATACAGTAAAAATGGGGGCATTTTTCCCTGATACACCGATATTTCTGCCCACACGGGACATCGGGGGTATAGATATGGGATGATGACTGGTAGGGTTCCCACCTTCTCGCAGATTGAACCTGTATGGGCGGATAAAAGGAGATAATCCGGGTTCCAGCCGCATTTGCCAAATGTGTCGGCCCCGTGCTGGGGCCAATAAACAAATCGCAGAGATGAATCAATACACTAAACTGTCTCAGGGACAGACCATTCGTCAAGTCAAACAGTTGATCCGAAAAACCGGATTGCATTTCAAGCCTGAGTCGCCGGTTGCGTTTTGCTTCCTCTGCACCATCCCCAGTTAACACGATTCGATAGCCTGCGTCCAGCAATCCTTGCAACAAATCCTGGTAATGCTGCTCGCCCCAGTTCAGTGCCGACCCTCCCATCCCCTGGTGAAAAACGATCCGTGGCGCCCCTGGCCCCACCCTGAAAATATCGGTATGTGCCTTGCGCAGGGCGCCCATTTCCGCCTCTTGAAAATAGAGACGGGGGCGGGGCGGAGCAACCGGCTTCAGGCCAAAGATTTCCAGCAGTTCCAGATTGTACTCAGCTTCGTTCATCAATGACCGGGACCGTTTTTGAAGCACGGGATGGGTATAAGAAAAAAATACCGCCGGTTTGCTCAACGGACCGATGCGTACCGGAATATCTTTCAAATGTGGAAGGAGACGACGGATGGTTGGATCATTCACCAGAACCAGCAGACCATCAAACCCTGCGGAAAGAATCTCTGCCAGTGGATCCGAATCAGCCCCGTCCACTGTGATCACCTGATCCACAAACGGGTTATTTTCCAGCAGCGGGATCACCAATTCCCGGCACAGGACCGATGGTGCCAGCCCTGCATTTCGGAGTACTTCGAGTACCGGCAGGGTTAGAACAAAGTCACCAATCCGATCGGTTCGCGCCACCAGGATTCTTTGCGGAATTTTTTTCAGTTTTCTAAGAAATATGGCCATGAGCTAAAGATTCTGCAACAGTCTACCACGATCAGGAATAAGGCAGGTAGGGGTTCTGCTGCCGCTGTTTTCTGTCATAATAGGCCGCCAGAAAACGGTTGTTGAACACCAGCAGACGGGAAAAAAGCCAGAAAGCCCCTTTTCTTCTGGCAGAGAAGCGTTTGATACAGGCAGCATCTTCAGGACGGCTGTTGCTGCCACGCTGCAGCGTAAAAAGAAGTTCATAGCCCGCTACCAGTGCCGTTTCCCGTGCTTCTTCACCCTCAATCCCCCATGGCCAGCAGAAGCTGATCACCGGCTGTTCCAACATCCCTTCCAGAAGGTTTCTGGCTTCGACAATCTCGGTTTGCAGACGCTGCTGCCAATCGGCCTCAGGCTCCATCACGCCTCTGGGAAGGAGCTGCAGACGGACCGCCGTTTCTTCCGCTGTCAAACCATCACCATTTAAAAGCTGAGTGTAGCGTTTTACAAACTCCCTGTCTGGAACAAAACGCGGCCCATAGAGATTCGGGGCCATCTGAAACAGGGGCCTTCCTTCGGTAAGGTTCAAATCCGCAGGCACATACCATTTCAGTTGCTCTCCGGCATAGGCCCCGGAGATTTGAGACGAAACCAGCGATATGCCATGGGTCTGGGTATGTCCGCCAAACTCGACCATGCCGGAGGCCTGCATCTCCCTGATCTGTTCCAGAGACAGAAACCCGCTGAAGTTCTTTTCAGAAGCCATCCTGTGTAACCTGTCGTAGTCCGGGGGTGGATCCGGAAAGGACCGCCCGGGGTCTGAAACAACATGACTCCCGATAAGAAAAACCAGGGCCCGGGTCTTGTATTTTTTTAGCAGCGGGTAAGCGTGATGATAAAAATCCTGGTACCCGTCATCAAAGGTTAACAGAACATGTTTCCCCTGTAATCGTTTTGCACCGCTCAGGTGATCCCGCAGATCCATCTGGCCGATGGATTGATACCCCGCTTTCTGCAGATAGCGCAGATGGGTTTCAAAGATCTCGGGCGAAATGGAATCACTTTTATCGATGCGGTGATAGCAGATCACCGGGATGGAATCCTGGAACAAAGCAATCTCTCCGTTATATTCTCGTACGGTTGCGGCGGATGGTTCGAGTCATACTGATTTCGGGACGCTTTCCAAGCATCCTGAAATCCCCCTGCTTCTTTCTATGGAAAAACCTTACCAGGAGTGCCGGGCAAGTCTGTTTTTCTGGACCTATATAGTGTGTTACTTATAAGCTGAATATCTCTAACAGGCCGAGACCTGCATATCATTGAACTCATTCTCGGCAGGTGAGAAACGAGACTCGCGGCTTCGATCATGCCGGCCTCTGAGGCCGGTCTTTCACATCGCCATCCTGACGATGTTTAACCACTCCCAATCTGTTCAATCACATACAGGTCACGACACTATTAACTCGGAAAAAGTGCTGAATAGTTACCATTTTTTTTATCAATACAGGCCTGAAAATAGCGTTCAAGTTCCCGGGCGTTTTTTGAGAGGTTGAACTTCCGGGAGATCGTGTCACTGGCCTGTCTTGAATACTCTGTATACCGTTTTTCATCCATATCCAGGAAGGTCTTGAGGTGGTTGACCAGGGTCGGTACATCTTTGTAGTCAAAAAGCAACCCGTTTTTTTCATGCTCAATCAGTTCTGGCAATGCACCGCCGTTCGTTGAGATGCAGGGAAGTCCGGCCGCAAGGTATTCACTGACCGTGTGTGCCAGACCCTCTCTCGAAGAGGTTAAAATCCCGCAATCATAGCTTCCCAGCTTTTCATGCAGTTTTCTGGTAAAGCCTTTAAGGATGACCTTGCTGCCAAGACCCGCCTCTGCTATTTTACTTTCAATCTCTTCTTTCAAGGGTCCATTTCCAAAAATATCACAGCTGAAATTATCGATTCCCTGATCCGCCAATATCCTGAATGCGTCTATCAGACTTCCATGTCCCTTGGTATCGGCCAACCGGGAGGTGATCACAAACCGCATCGGGTTTGCTTTGGATGTTTTGGGTGGCGCAGTTACCGATTTAGCACTGTAAATACAGGTAATTTTTTCCTCAGGGATGAAGGAAAACCGCCTGGCAACCTCCCGCTTCATCCACTGGCTGGTGACGATAATTTCATCCACCATGTACCGCTGGGAAAAGCGTTGATCCAGCTTGAAATTGATATCCGTCGGCAATCCCAGACGCTGGATGACGGGAATCTTCATGAACTGGGCCGCAATCCCTGCTGTGCGCAACTCCTTCTGAATATTCATACAAGACACCTCAATCCGGTACTGTCTGAACTTCTTCAGGAAATACCGGATTGTGAAAGGGCTGTAGTCGGACCCGAAGGTCAGGCAGTGCCCCACACACCCATTCGCCTGCACCTCTTTCGTTAAGATGGGATCGTTGGAGAAGTAATAGACCCGGTGTCCATTTTTTTGCAGTTCGTTGCCGAACTCAACCATCCAGGTTTTCACCCCGCCCCAGATTTTGGTACGTATTACAAATGCAATATTCATCTTTTTTATCGCAGGGGTTCAGATTTTCCAGCTTCGGCCTTTCCAGTCAGACTGCACTGACCGGAAACGACCCTGTGCAGAAACCGGAACAGCCGCTCTGCCTGTCCCGGATAATCATAGTCAGCCAGAACCGTCTCACGGGCATTCTGACCCATTTTTACCTTCTCCAGCGGCTCCAATGTCGTCAATTCCTTCAAGACTGCGTACCAGTCGCCGTCAGAAACCAGACGGCCATTGATACCGTCACGGATAACCGTCTTGTTCATTCCCACGGCATCAGCGATGGGAATCACACCGGCGGCCATATACTGCAGGAGTTTGTAGCTGCACTTACCCTGATCATAGGGAGAATCCGGATCAAGGGGCATGATACCAATATCCAGCTGGCTGATCCATTTTTCCTGTGCCGCCAGCGACCAGACCCGGTGCTCAACGGTAACCCCATCGATATTCAGACCCTGGTCTGAAATAATCACCAGCTCAACGGCCATCTCCCTGGAAAGGCGTTGAACGGCCGGGATAATTTTCTCCAGACTGTTGAGGTTACTGCCCAGCCCGACCCAGCCCAGTCTGGTTTTGCCCCCCTGATTCCTGTAATCTCTGACCGGAACCGCCGTGGGTACCGGGGATGGGAAAATATGAACCGGCCGGCTGGACCTCACCAGGCCGGCCAGGAAGTCATTTCCACATATGACCGCATCTGCACAGGCAATGATCGCGTTGAACCGAACCTCCCGCGAACGGGACCGATAGGACCCGTTTCTGGGAAGATGCCGCATGTTGACCGCGTCATCATAGTCATACACCAGGCGTTTGGAGAACCATTTGAACAGCAGGCTTTCCAACGGGTTGGGCAGCTTTTTCTGCAGAATCACCAGATCAGCACGTTTCATCTGCCCCAGCAAGCGGATAAGCCCACGCCGGTGTTGTGGATATGTCTGTATCTCCACCACCGCCCCCAGCTCTTCCAGCAGGGGCTTGATCTGGACAAACCGGATCCGGCTGGACGGCAAGTCCGCCTGTTCGATGACAATGAGAAGATGCATGGTATCGCGGCCCACCGGCGTCACGGGTCGATCCCGCGCCGGTTCATGGTTGAGTTTCATGATCCGGATGACGGGTCTGAAGCTGCCTCAACTTGGCATATTTTAAAAACGTCGATTGCGCTGCCAGCAGGCTGATCACAAACCCGTAATACCCGTCCAGCAGACCCATTTTCAGGATATAGCTTTTAAGAAAGCTCACCACCGGATTAAAGAGTATTCTTACCAGGTATCCCTTTTTCCCTTTTTCGAGATAGGCCCTGGCGGAAAGATCTGTAAAATAATTGGTCTGCCGAATATGCTCGCTGATGGAATAGTAGCTGTAGTGCAGAATGTCCCCTGCGAGATGACGGGTTGTCGACCCGGGCTGAAGTTCATACCGGTCATGGGGATTGAAACCGGTCCATTTTCCCTTCCTGCTGTCCCATAACCGCAGCTTCTCATCCGGATACCAGCCGCAATGTCGAATCCAGGTCCCACAGTAGTTGGTCAGACGATTCATGGTATATCCGTCTTCCTGCCAGTTCTCCTTGACATTCAGAATCGAGCGTCTCAGGGTTTCATCCAGGGCTTCATCTGAGTCCAGCGACAATACATGCGGATAACTGGCCTGACTGATTGCCCAGTTTTTCTGCTCGATATGCCCCTCAAACGGATGCTGGATAAATGTGACCGGGAATTTTTTGCAGATCTCCGCTGTCCGATCAGTTGAAAAAGAGTCTACGACAATCATTTCATCCGCGACCGCTTCAACCGACCTGAGACATCTTTCGATATCCCGTTCCTCATTAAATGAGATGATCACCACCGAGAGCTTGACTTTCATGAATCCTTTTGAAGCTAAACAAATGGCCCTTCTGCTTCTATCAACAGGAGACGGTTTTCCCGGCCTGTCCTCCTTCTGAAGCCCCAAGCGAGAGGTTGCCAGCAGCATACCCCCCCAGACATCCCGATGGCTTCGACCACCGGTTCGATCGCAACGAGTGCTATCCGGAAGAGGCCCCCTCATCCGCTTGACCGGTTCCAGAGAATTGCCTGGACACCACCCGGTCCGATTCGCTTGGGAATGCATATACCGAATGTTATTTATCATTTCGTCTTTTTCCACATCTGTCAAATGGGTTTCCTGAGAGGGTGCACCCAATATGTGTGGGTACCTGTAAGCGGAAAGAGGTTGTTTGTTCAGAAAACCTTGGAAGCCAGGGATGGATTCCAGGAGCTCCAAGGATGGATTCATGCGTTTTTCTGAATAAATAACCTCTTGAAGCGGTTA
>JAHJRI010000436.1 GCA_018830885.1 bacterium
GCACCAGGGCCATTTTAATGAGCATGGAGAGGATGATTTCCACAGGGTGAAATCTTGAACCGGTGGTCACGTCATAATCCAGATCAGCGTGATGCATGCGGTGCAACCGCCAAAGCAAGGGAACCGAGTGAAACATCACATGCTGCAAATATATCATCATGTCGAAGAAAACCACTGACAAAACCAGATTAAACCACCAGTGAAGCTGAAGATTGTTGAACAGTCCCCATCCTTTGTCCCGGGCAATAATGGCAAGTCCCACCGCCATAACAGGAAAAAGCAGACGGAGAATCAATGTATTGACAACGACAATGGACAGATTTCCAAGCCATCGGTTTCGTTTTGATTCCAGAAGTTTTCTCCGGGGCGCAACAACTTCCCAAAGGGCTATCACAGCAAACATCCCTATAAAAACGCTCAAGCGAATAGTCGCTTCATTGCCTAAAATGGCGTGCATCATGAATCCTTTTGTTGATGACTTGACCTTGTCGGTTGAGAATGATAGTCTACAAGTAAATAGTTATTCAATAGATAAATAGAATACTAAAATAACAGGAGCCTTATGTCAAAGGATAATTTTAAACATTTACTATTTGATCAGTTTGCCCGCATTGGAAAATGTCTTGGCAGCGGTCCACGACTGGAGTTGTTGGAGTACCTGGCTCAAGGAGAACGGAAAGTGGAGTCTCTTGCCAGAGTATCGGGGTTTTCTGTCGCGAATACATCCCAGCATTTAAGGCAACTCCACCAGGCCGGGCTGGTCATTTCAAGAAAAGAAGCACAGCAGGTTTATTACCGGCTGTCCGACGAGATGGTTGTGGATCTTTTGGATGTTTTAAGAAAAGTGGCGGAAAGAAATCTGGCGGAGATCGACCGTTTAGTGAAAACTTACTTAAACGTGAGAGATGAATTGGAACCTGTTTCCGCGTCAGATCTGTTATTAAAAGCCAGAAACAAGGAAGTGACGGTCTTAGATGTCAGACCGCCCGAAGAGTATGAAGCGGGACATCTTCCACACGCGATCAACATACCTTTGGCGGATTTGGAAAAGAATCTGAAAAAGCTGGGGAACGAAAAAGAGATCGTCGCCTACTGTCGAGGGCCTCATTGTGTGTTAGCGTTTGAGGCGGTTTCACGTTTGAGGAAAAATGGATTTAGCGCTCATCGTTTTGAAGCCGGGTTTCCTGAATGGAAAAGACAGGGACTTCCGATTGAAACCACGGCACAGCAATCGATACCCGAAATACAAGCAGAAAGATAATTCATGGAAATAATAAAGCGAGTGAATTAATTATGACTTCCAATAGGTGGCATTACCCGAGTCATTTTATTGAACCAGCACCCCGTATACCAAATATCCTACATAACCAAAGTAACAAGCAAGCAGGGCCGATCCTTCGAATCTGTTGACGATTCCCGGACCTTTAAATCCATACCCGATGACAAAGAGAGAGACCGTTAAGCCTGCCATGACAAGCAAATCTCTGGTTATAACTTCCGGTTCCACCGAGACAGGGGCAATGGAACCGGCTATGCCAACGACCGCCAGCGTATTGAAAAGATTGGACCCGAGCACGTTTCCGAGAGCGATCTCGTGCTCCCCTTTGCGGGCGGCGATCACGGAAGAGGCAAGTTCGGGAAGCGAGGTTCCGATCGCTACTATCGTAAGACCGATGATCAGGTCACTGACTCCGAAATCATGAGCGATTTTAACGGCACCCCAGACAAGCAAACGGGAACTGACAATGAGGAGAATAAGCCCAGTGATAAGCTTAAATACGGCTTTGCTGATGGGTAACTCCCTGCTGTCCAGATCCTTCTCTACTTCACTTCCAAAGGAATCGGTTTTCGCTTTTAATCCCCCCCAGACCGTCCAGGCCATCAGAACAAAAAATACGAGCAACAGTATTACCGCTTCCAGGCGGGTAATTTGATTATCAAATATCTGCCATCCCGCCAATACAGTCACAAGTGTAAGAATTGGCAATTCCTTTCTCAAGATCTTGGACTGAAAGTGTATCGGATTGATGAGCGCGGTGATTCCAAGAATGAGGGCGATGTTGGTGATGTTTGATCCGTAAGCGTTCCCAATAGCGATGCCTGGATTTCCCTGATAAGCCGATATGGCGGATACCATCATTTCAGGTGCCGATGTTCCGAATCCGACAATCACCATGCCGATCAGCAGAGGTGACATCCCAAAATAACGGGCGGTGGAAGCCGAGCCATCCACAAAGCGATCAGCACTCCAAACCAGAAGCGCCAACCCGATAATTAAGGCAAGAAATGGGAAAGTCATAAGGAGAAACCCGTAAAATAATCGCTGCTGGTAAAAGTATTTGGCTTTATTCAATAACTTCTGTTAGAACTCAGGATTCATACTTCGTTTACGGTTGTTACGAATAAACAATACAGTCAACCTCAGATTATGGTGTGTTTGTCATGGATTACGAAATAATAAACATGATTCTGTCAATCAAAAATCTTTACTATGCTGGATTCATTTACCATTAACCAGGGCAAAGCGATTTTGTCAAAAATAGCTGTTATTATGTTAGAAGTCGAGTGGACAATGTTGTTTTTACAACCCTATTTTAAAGCCTTAATCTTTTTGATATCCTTTTCCTTGCCCAGCATGACCAGGATGTTGCCCCGTTTAATTACGAAGGAAGATCCGGGAATAAGGATAAATTCTTCCGAATCAATTTCCTTGATTGCGATGATATGGACCCCATACTGAGCCCTGAGATTGAGTTCGCTCAGGCTTTTGCCAATGAATTCTCCGGGCGGTTCCACCTGGATGATGTCAAATTCCTCGGCCAGAGGGATAAAATCCAGAATATTGGGCCTGGAGAGTCTCCTTGAAACCCGAATGGCCATATCTCTTTCGGGATGAATGACTTCGGTTGCCCCAACCTTCTTTAGAATTTTGGCGTGGTCATTGTCCAGCGCTTTCACCAGTATCTTTTTAACACCTATTTCCTGGAGGAAAAGGCAAATCAGCGTACTGGTGCTGATTTTTGTTCCGGTGGAAACAATCACGCCGTCAGTCGTCTCCAATCCTAATGCCTTTAAAGACTCTTTATCTGTCGCATCCATAATAACCGCTTCCGAAGCATGCGGATCAACAGCCTGCACCTTCGCCTTGTCTGTATCGATGGCAACCACCTCGTTCCCATCCTCAAACAGTGCTTTAGCCGCATAAAATCCGAAATTTCCCAAACCTATTACAGCGAATCGTTTCATAATTGAATCCTTTTAACCGATCATGAGATTTTCTTCCGAATACTCTAACCCATTAACTGTTCCGGACCCTACCAAAACATAAGCGAACGTCAGCACCCCCACTCGGCCGATGAGCATCATACCTACGATCCATGCTTTTCCCCAGAGGTTTAAATCCGGTGTTATTCCCAAAGAAAGTCCTACAGTTCCGAAAGCGGATACTGTTTCGAATAAATACGCCAGAAAAGAACCATGGGCGTTTGTTATTGTGTGCCCGGTGGTTGAGTCGCCTACGAGAAGCATAAACAGTACGACTCCTATTAGGACTGATGAGATCAAAACAAGCGAAATACTTCTCATCACGGTATCCTGAGGCAGACTTTTCTTGAAAAGATTCACCCGTCGCTTCCTCCTGATACGGCTGACGGTAAATGCCGTTAATAAAGCGAGGGTTGTTGTTTTGACTCCTCCTCCACAGGAACCTGGAGAGGCACCAAAAAACATAAAAAAAATCATCATGGTCAGTGTTGCATCCCCCAGCGAACTGATATCCACCGTATTGAATCCGGCCGTTCTGGTGGTGATTGATTGAAACACAGATATCAAAACATGATGTATAATGGACTGGCTTTTCATGGTTTGATGTTCCAGGCGGGCAAACATCAAAGCCCCTGACACAATCAATACCGCCGTTGTGATTAGAACTGTTTTTGTCTGGACAGATAACCGGACGTTTCTCTCTTTTCGGTTTAACGTCCGGAATTGAAGGTCGTAAAGCACCGGAAACCCGATTCCGCCGATGACAATTAGACCGCAAACAGTAAGGTTTAGGAGCAGGTTGTTGCTGTACCCCATCATACTATCTGAAAAGAGTGCAAAGCCTGCATTACAAAAGGCGGAAACCGAATGAAACACTCCCTTGAACAATGCTTCCCAAAATGGGTATTCATGACTCCAATGGATCGTCAACAGAATCGTTCCGATCAGCTCTGCTCCAACAGTGACGTAAAAAACACTTTTCACCAGCTTGAAAATATCGCCACGGGGTGTATGAGCGAAAAGATCCTGCATAGCCATTCGCTGATGAAAGGTGATGACCCTGCCCATCCAGCGAAATAGCGAGACTGAGATCGTCATCACACCTATTCCGCCGATTTGAATCAGAAAAAGAATAACGCATTGCCCAAAAAACGAAAAATAACTCCCCGTATCCACAACAGTCAGTCCGGTTACACAGACCGCAGACGTCGCGGTGAAAATCGCGTCGATCCAGGAAATCTCCCCTGCCTGCGTCGAAATCGGGAGCTTCAGCATCAACGTTCCGAACAAAATCATCAGAATGAAACTTCCAAGAATCAGGGTGGTCGGATGAAACTTCAGGAGTCTAATTCTTAAGGTTGAGAGAGAAATTGCAGGTTTCATATTTAAGTCTGCTTACGTTTTTTTTTCATGACATCCACCATCAAACCGGCATCTCTTTTAAGTTTAAACACACTCACAAAAACCATGGTAATTTCCAATCGTCCCAGAAACATGGCAACGATTTCTGCCCAAAGCACACTGTCCGGCATTTGAGCAGAGGTTATTCCCACTGAAAGACCCACCGTTCCCATGGCGGACGCGAATTCAAAAAGCGATGACTCCAGGGAAAAACCATGGGCGCATAACAGAAGAACCCCGGTGGCAAAAGTGGCAAGATACAGTGAGACAAATACGGTTAATTGGCGGATCTGATCATCATCAACAAATACACGGCGTCCACCTTCCCATATCGGTCGAACCAGGATGGCATTCGGTGAGGAGATATAACGTTTAAATTCCCAAAAAACGAGCTTTCCCAACAAATAGATGCGAAATTGCTTAATCCCGCCGGCAGTAGAACAGACACCGCCACCGATCAGCATCAGAATCACCAGGAGATTGATCCCGAACGAATTCCACTGCGAGTAACTGACTGTTGAGAAACCGGTGGTTGTGATAGCCGTCATAACTTCAAAAATGGCGACTCTGATCGATTTTCCCAGGTGAGGGTACAGAGTCTGTGTTGTCATAAGAAAAAACAGAACCATCGACAGGGGGACCAAGACTGCCTGCAGGCGAATTTCACCGTTCATGGAAACATCCAGAAGTTTTCCTCTAAACAGAAACCAGGCGGTTACAAAACTCAGGTTACCCAAAAACATGAGGGGAAGAGTGATGGCTTCGATAAGAGGAGAATCCCAGTAACCGATGCTTTGCGTATGTGTTGAAAACCCTCCGGTGGAGACAGCGGCAAACGAGTGATTGATGGCGTCAAATAGAGACATCCCGGCCAAATAGTAGGCAACCACCCCGGATACGGCGTAAGTGCCGTAAATGATCAGGACAAGACGTGCGGACTGCCTGATTTGTGGCACAAGCTGGTCGCCCCGGCCCTCTGCTTTGGAAATGCCTATGCCGGTTGGACCAATCAGTGCTGACATCATCATGATGGCTAAACCGGCCCCACCTGCCAGTTGTATGATACTACGCCACAATAGGATTAAGGGGCCCGCAACCTCCACATCCACCACAGAGAGACCCGTTGTCGTCCAACCGCTGACCGATTCAAAAAGGGCGCGGGAAAAGGGAAGATGCAGAATGGTCATCAAGGGCCACGCTGAAAACACGATGACAATCAACCAGCTTGTCAGCACGATAAGACCCCCTTCCTGAACCGAAAGCGGTGTAAAGGACCGGATTCGAAAGAATCGCCAAAGCATCATGCCAATCATCGCAAGAATAACCGCTGGCATTGCAAATTCAGGAGCATGAACCATTTGGTCCGGCCAGACGAAAAGCGCCAAAAGCGGTGTGACCAGCAGTCCGCTGCACAGCAACAGCATCAGGCCAATCGCTGAAAGGATCACAGCATAACGTTCTTTGAGGTGGTTTATTAAACGCACGGTTTTTTCTCCTATTTTTCTCCGGAAAACAACTTGATAACGGCTCCATGGTTTTCAGGCAACGATATCAACACAACCCTGTCTGCGAAATTGATCTCTGTTTCACCACGGGGTACGATAGGCTGGTTGTTGCGAATCAAAACGGCAACCAGGGAGTTGTCAGGGAGATTGATTTCCTTTAGCTTCCTTCCTGAAAATGGGAATGATTCATCTATCACAATTTCAGTAACATTCACTCGACCCTCTCCGACAGACTGCAGTGTAACGATTTGATCCACTATGGCTTTTTGTTCAATTAAACTACTGATAATCTTGGTAGTGGAAAAGGCTGAGATTCCTAATGTCTCAAAGGCGTGTTCGTTTTCCGGGTCATTGGCTAAGGCCACAACCTTCGGAATTCCGAATTTTAAGATCGCCAATTGACAAATAACCAGGTTATCCTGGTCGTTGGGGGTGATCGCAAGCAATGCGTCCGCTTCCAACGCACCCGCTTCCTGCAGTATGGATGCGTCACTACCGTCCCCACAAATGGGTTTGGTGGGCAGTAACCTCGCCAATCGAATACATTCTGACTGGCTACGATTAATAATGGTGACATGGTATCCCTTGGCAGTAAAATTTCGGAAAAGGAAAAACAGCATGTTTCCACTTCCAATTAGAATTAATTTCATCAGTTTTCCTTTCTCAAATGACTTCCGCATTTTTGACGGCCAATACAAACCTCTCCACGGCAATAGATGTGGGACAGATAGTTTCGATTCCCAATTGTGTATAGATCTCTTCTCTCTTTGGATCAAAAACTCGGGCTATTACGTGTCTGACATTAAAAATCTTTTTTGCGATTTGTGCAACCATCAGATTGACATTGTCTTCATGGGTGGTGGCAATGAGGATATCTGCTTTTTCTATTTTTGCCTGTTGCAGAATGGCCATCTGTGTTGTATCCCCTTCGATTTTGAATCCGCTAAATTCCGATGATAAGTCATTAAATGTGATCGCATTTTTATCAATAACTACAACTGAATGACCATCGCGACTGAAACGATTGGCAAGATGAAAGCCGACACGTCCACAGCCCACGATAATAATATAATAACACTTATGCGCCATTTTCCTCCCTTTCAGTCTTTTCTGCAGGTTTGGCCTGTTCTTTATTCGGGCCCATATCGATTCGACCAAACTTATTCCAGGAGGTGACCCGATCCAGATTCATCCGCGCAGGTTTGTAAGTTGGATTAATGTCAAGGGCTGCCCTGTAAAATTTCAGGGCCTCCAACCAATCATCGGTCATTTCCAGCAAAGCACCATACATGTTATATGCTTCGGGTTGGCTGGGATCGATCCCAATGGCTTTTCGAACAGTTATGATCGCTTTTTTGAAACAGCGATCGGAAATAAATCGTTTTGTTAGTTCGATCAGAGAGCCATAATCGACGGCATCTTCCTCGTCCAGCTTTTCCCGATCCAGCACCTGTGATACCAGGGTACGAATTTCTCCGGGACTAAATGGTTTTTGGATAAAATCGACCGCTCCGAGCTTCATGGCTTGAACCGCCGTATCAATGGTTCCATGAGCTGAAATGATTGCGACACGGGTTTTGGGCCAGTGATCTGAAATCAATTGCAAGACCTCCAGTCCATCAATTCCCGGCATTTTTAAATCCAGCAAAACGATATCATAGCGCTTCTCCTTGAGTTTCTGCAGGGCATCTTCGCCGTTCACTGCGGTCTGAATCTCCAGTCCCTGGGTTTTCAAGGATGCTTCCACCGTAAAGCGAATGTTTTTTTCATCATCAACAACTAAAACGGATCTTTGTTCCATGGATATCTCCTACTGACAGATTGGCAAGGTAAAGGTAAAAACGCTGCCCTGTCCGAAAGTTGATTCCACCCAGATCGCGCCTCCATGGGCACGAACAATTTCCTTGCAAATTGCAAGTCCAAGACCCGACCCTCCGGTTTCCTGACCTTTTACCTGGATGAATTTCTCAAAGATTCGAGACTGATATTCGAGTGGTATTCCCGGACCATCATCACTGACGGACAGGTGCACATGGGGGCCAACCTTTTTGGCCATCAGATGAATGTGTCCTCCCTTATCCACATATCTCAATGCATTGGAGATGAGATTGGTTAACACCCAGGTGAATTTATTGGCATCAGCCCTGACATTCGGACAATTGGCAACTGTCTTCGATGTCAGCTTCACTTCTTTAACATTCACCTGGCTTTTGAATACGGCATGAACGTGATCAAAAATGGTCGGAACATGCACTGATTCGAATTCCAACTCGATCCGACCGGCTTCAATTTTTGATAGATCCAACAGGTCGTTCACCATCGATTTCATTCGGTGTACCTCTTCATGAGCTGCCCTCAACAGTTCGCGATCTTTTTCCAGAAGAGAGTCGGGAATGTTTTCGAGCAGCATATCCACACTCATCCCTAAACTGGTTAAAGGGGTTCTCAGTTCATGCGAGGCTGCCATAATGAACTCGCTTTTGAGCTGCTCAACCTCCTTCAGGCGGGTAACATCCCGCAGTAAAAGAACAATACCGCTTAGATGGTTGTCTCTGCCACGAATAGCCGTGATTGAAAAAAGGTAATGCCGGTCACGATCACCGCCGGATAATACGATAATCTGCTGTTCTTCCGGGATATCCGGGTGATGTCCGGTCTCCACTGTTTTGGCAATCAGATCGCAAACCGTTTGATCCGGTATAATGTCAGTACACTGCAGTGAATTTGTTTCTGTCGTAACCAGTCCCAATGCCAGGCGAGCTGAAGGATTGATTCCGGTTACTTTTAACCGGGTATCAAAAACAATTAACCCATCCTCAATACTGGAGAGAATCGCTTCTCCTTTGTTTTTTTCGGAAATGATCTGTTCGATGTTCATTCTGTCAAAATGATCCAGTTGCCTGACCATCTGGTTGAATTCGACAGCCAGACTTCCCAATTCATCACTGGCCTCTTCCGACACTTGCACGGTATAATCCCCCGAAGAAATTTTTCGGGACGCTTCCATAAAACTTCGAATGGGCCGGACAATCCGCTCTGATAAAGCGAAACTGAATATCAGGGCTATCAATAACGCCAAAGCGGCTACGACGACGGTTGAAAAAATGGCTCTTTTCGCTACCTGACCGGCTTTGACACTCGCGGAGTACATTGTCTCCTCGTTGAGATGACGCAGGCTGATACATGCTTCACGTACTTTGATGAAGGCCGGATAAATCGATTCACTATACAACGATGGACTGATTGATTGCTGTGACCCTCCATGATCGATTAACGAAGAGAACAGGTTCCGATATGCTGTATAACCTGTATCTATCAATCGAATCAGGTCTGCCTCACCCTCAATCGTTACATTATCTTTCGCGCGGGTCAGCCATTCCAAAAAACCGGCTTCATTATTCCTGAATTGAGTAATTCCCTTTTCGATGTCGCCTATAAACAAGAGCAATATACTGCTATCCTGTCGTTCCAACGCGTCAACCATGTTTTCCGCGGCAAGGATACTGCGGTAGTTTTCGCTCAGGATAGCTTCAGTCGCTTTGCCGAGAGACACCAGATTCATGACCGCCCATACAACCACCAGCCCCATCAGCACAAAGGAAACACTGTAACCGATTAATATTTTCTTTTTTATAGTCATAAGGTTCCCTCAGAAATTGAATGAAGAGTATATCAATCCCAATGGCAATGACTGTGCCAATATGTATTTATTAGTATTTCAATATATTACAGGAGCAATCTTAAAGGAATGCCTTGAAATTTGAAAGGAGAGAGTGAAAGGAGCCTTGCAATCTGCAAGGCAGAGAGGACGAAGATGCTAAATGCCGTATGTTTTGCGTCTTCTCCATAGGGTTGCCTGGTCTATCCCCAGGATATCGGCCGCTTCCTGAAGAGAGGTGGTGGATGCCAGCACCCTTCTGATATGAAGTTCTTCTATCGTCGACAAAGACACTTTATCACCAATTGAAGGGGTATCATTGTGTTGATCAGGTGATTCTGATAAATCCGACCA
This sequence comes from bacterium, assembly GCA_018830885.1. Taxonomy (GTDB): domain Bacteria; phylum SAR324; class SAR324; order XYD2-FULL-50-16; family XYD2-FULL-50-16; genus JAHJRI01. The sequence continues at coordinate 10,183 of JAHJRI010000436.1, forward strand.
ATCCAGATACTGTCCGTTCCCCAATATGACCGCGCGTTCGATGTTATTGCGAAGTTGCCTGATATTCCCCGGCCATTGTTGTTTTTCAAGACAGACTTCGGCATCTTTGGTGATGCCAAGAAATGACTTGTGATTAACCCCGCTAAAATGAGTCAGGAAAGAATGCGCCAGAGGAAGAATGTCTTCTTTTCTTTCTCGCAAGGCTGGAACGGTTAAACTGATAACATTGAGCCTGTAAAACAGATCCTCCCGAAACTGTCCGTTTTTGACACGTTCTTCCAGATTTGCGTTGGTCGCGGCTATAATACGAACATCCGCCACACGGGAGATCGAGTCTCCCAACCGTTCGTACTCTTTGTCCTGGATAAAACGAAGGAGCTTTGCCTGCGTTGAAGGAGCAATATCTCCAATCTCATCAAGAAAGAGCGTACCGCCTTCGCACATGGCTATCCGGCCCGGGTTGTCCCGTGTCGCTCCCGTAAACGCTCCTTTTGTATGTCCAAAAAGTTCACTTTCAAGCAGATCAGCGGGAATCGACGGACAAGCGACCACTACTAATGGTTTTTTGGCTCTCGGACTCCATTGATGAACCGTTTGGGCGAAAACCGATTTTCCGGTTCCACTTTCACCACGAAACAGGATAATAGCCTCTGACGCTGCGGCTTTTTTCAACTTCTCTATAATTCGCTGCATTCCGGGGTTGTTGCTTTCCAAACGGTTTTCGGGACCTGATCGTCTGGCGTCCTCCCTGAGGGCGGTGATTTCCGTTTCCAGGTCTTTGAGCTTCTCAATTTTTTGTGTAATCAGCCTGACCTGATTCGGTGAAAAAGGTTTGGAAATATAATCGGTTGCTCCTCTTTTCATCGCCTCTACCGCACTTTCGATGGAAGCGTGAGCGGTTATAACGACGATCTTTGTCCACGGGGAATCCGATTGAAAAACAGGAATTAGATCCATCCCGTTTTCTTCGCCTAGTTTGAGATCCAGAAAGGCCAGATCGAAACACCTTCGCTTTACTTCGCTAATGGCGTCAGAAGGATTACTGACCGCAATAACGGCATTCCCTTCTCCCGTCAGGCAATATGAAAGTGTTTTACGAATGTTGGCTTCGTCGTCAACTATGAGTATTTGCAGCATGTCTGGTTCCGCTTATCAAAAAATCTTGTTTAAGGAAAACCTCATTTTAATCAATTATTTGTTTATGACATAATAATGCATATTTCACCGTAAGCAACAGTCCGCTTTTTCCAATAGCGTTACAAAATGATACCCGTTCATACTCCGATTAACAACTCATCAGCACCAATATATGTATCAGCAGTCAAAATCCAGTGCAATGTAAGTATTTATAATACAAATAGTAACGTATTCAATTGATTTCGATCTAAACTAACCATTATGCCCCGATATTTTCAGTCAATTTAACCATTCTCACTCTTGAAATAATAAATAATTGTCAGTGATACCAGAATTCGAACCTTGAAAGGAATATACGGATTTTGGCAAATATTTTTAAGACGATATTTTCGAGGCAAGATGTTCCAGTAAAAACCTTGGTGTCCATATAGGTGTCCATCAGCGATATAAAAAGATATCTCACCATGCGGCACAAAATCAAATCATCTAATCCAAATCCGACGTCAACAGGCTGCTATCAAGGACTCAATAGCACTTGATAGTAAAAGGTATTACTTGATATAAATCAAACAATTTACTCCTGAAAGGTTTCCGGAACCTAAGATCCAGGTTCGAGTCCTGGTGGGGCTACCATTTATTTCAATTACTTGCATGATTGAACACCAAAATACCCCCCTTTTTTCAATCAACATCAATCGACATTTCATTAGGTTTGCTGTCGATAGGTTGCCAGTCAATTGACATTTTAACGACATTGGAAAGCCAGTTCTGTTGACAGTTGCTTGTTGGGTACTTCGTAGTTTCCTCTCCAAATATTGCTTCTATAAGCCCTGTATTTCAACTTGAACATTTCAGAAGAAACAATTATTTGCCAACTTGACTTGCTGCTGGTTGCGCTAGTGACTGTAGATGCTGTTTATGTAAGTTCTTTTAAAAAAATCTATCATGATCAAACGGGAATACTAAGAGAAACGCAGTTATTGATTCCCTTGAATTTGTTTTATAAGAAGAGTAAGTTGCTGCAAGAAGAGTTGAAGAGGTTTTCACCATTAGCTTTTTGAAAAAGCAGCCCAGAAAATTGATATTCAGGGTATAAGGGTCTAGTTGAAATATGATCGATGATTTTTGCATCTATATTAATGGCGTTTCAAGAAAGTTAAATAGAGAACACATCATTCCTTTGTCACTGGGCGGTAAAAATGGAGGTTCAACCGGCTAATACATACTTTGACCGGTGAATTGCTTTGATTTTGAGTTTGAAATATTCCTTGTCACGAAATCCATACGCTTGCTTACTGAGAGTTTTGATTTTATTGTTGGTTCCTTCAAGGATCCCCGTTGAA
>JAHJRI010000037.1 GCA_018830885.1 bacterium
CGATGTGAATGACCGCCCTCAGAGGCAGGCATGATCAAAGCTGCGAGCCTCGCTTCTCACCTGCCGAGAATGAGTTCAATTACATACAGGTCTCGGCCTATTAGCGATATTCAGCTGAATAGCTTTCCAGAGGACCTGCAGCCCGCCTCAATTCTCAAACAACAACCGAAAAATGACCGGTTGTTGCTTAAAAGTTACATGGAACTCAATCAGCATCAAAGGGTTGGTGTTTCAAATCCCCTTTGTCTGCCATTCCGGCAGTGAATCCGCGAAACGTGGCCCACTGAATCCAGATCCAGTTCTGTCAATGGCACCCGGATCCCGGCATGACGAGAAGAATGCCAGACCCTCAGGAACCGCTTCAGCCCTCCAGACCCAGCATCCGGTTGAATCGTTTCCAGTAAAGACTGTATGGACTGAAAGCGGTATATTTGAACGGTTCTTTCCGGTATCGTTCCAGCCAGTGCTGCTCCCAGTCCGCAACGATCCGGTCCGCCACCCGGTAATCCTCTGTCGATGGTGCCAGCCGGTTGTTGAGCAGCGTTGCCAGCATCGCTCTTTCCGCTTTATCACGGCTGGCGGTGAATTCAGCATGGTGCCGCGGATCCAGCAGCAGGTGACGGTGAATATGCTCATGGGCCAGCCATGGAGAATCCTCCCAGCTGGTTTCATCCCGGTTGAGCACGCTGAAATCCTGCAGCGGATCGACATTGACAGGCTTGAACAGTGACAGGCAGGGAGCAGAACTGCCGGTGAAAAAATGGTGGCTGCCGGAAGCGTCCAGCTGCGAGACCATCGAGCCGGTCGTCTGGCTGCGTCGGATGTACCCGGCGGCATGCATGCAGACATCGCTGTTTTTTCGCCGGGTGTGATGAAACGATCGGGACTGGTGGGACCGCAGACTGTTCATCATGTCACCGGGTGCAGCGGCGGGCTGGCGGCTGATCCCGTTCAGGTTGGCAACGCTGCAGGCCAGCCTTTTGTGGGATCCTGAAAAATAGGGCAGAAACCAGGTGTCAAATGTCTCGTTGAAATAAAAATCCCCTTTCCCGTCATAGAGACCCCGTTCCCTGGCGAAATCCTCCAGACCTTCGGATTGCAGGTCAAAATCATGGCCGATGGTCAGGCAGTTGGAAATGGCGCCCTGGGACACCACCCGCTTTGCGACCCAGTGACGTGCCGCTGTTTCCAGAATCCAGGCTTCACCGGGGTCGGCAATGATAAAGCTGTTGTCATAGCGCAGGGTTTTATCCCGATAGCCGCAGATACCGCCCTGCCCGTGCTGTTCGAGCAACCGGGTGATGGTGTGCAATGCCTTTTCCGCGGTACCGCCCCTTTCCAGACCCAGTCTCAGGAGGTCCATGCCGATCAGGCCGTCGGTTTTCTCCTGCACTTTGGTGAACACCGCTTCATTGCCAATCACGACCCCCTGATCGTTGGCACCGATCTCCGCTCCCCAGATCCAGAACGGTTTGCTCAGAATCGTACCATGTCGGTTGGGGATCTGGTCGATTTCCAGATAGGTTGTTTTCAGTTTCGGGCTTTTATCACCGACCATCGGCGGAACCCGGACCACCAGTTGGGCTTCGTTGGGCTCCCGATCGCTGTTTTTGGCAAACAGCGTTACACCATCCTTGCGAATGACCTGGGTATCACACATCATGCTCCTCTTGAAGCGGGGAATATAAGGAATCAGTGGCCATGAATCTTCCGCTTGATCTCGGCAAAGCGTTGCTCTGTCAGGTCGTACTTGAAAAACGGAACGAAACTCAGCAGCATCATCAGTGCCGGAAACAGGCAGAATACCAGTCGGATGCCCGTGTCGACGCTCTGCGGCTGGACACCATGCGCAATAAAACCCGAGAGGGACAGGGAAAATCCAACAATACTGGGGCCGACCGAGTAAGCGGTTTTCTGGGCGGCCGCCCATGAACCGGAAAAGATACCCTCTCGTCGCATCCCGGACCTCATTTCATCATATTCGATCGTATCCGGCAGCATGGAAAAGGGAAACAGCTGAAAACTCGAAAAACCGATACCCAGCAGAAAAATCTGGCCATAGAAGAGTCCTGTCTGGTTCGGGCTGGCAAAGAAAAGGGAAAACAGCATGACGGTTAAAAAACCCAGACCGATGGTGTAGGCCCTGATTTTACCGATCCGAACGCCGACTTTTACCCAGACCGGGATAAACAGAATCGCCGAACCGAGAAATATGGGGAAAATAAGCCCCATCGCCATCTCCGGCAGATGCATCACATGCTTGACAAAATAGATCATTCCCGCCATGAGAACCCCGACGGCCAGGGCCTGAAAGAAATAGCTCAGGGTCAGCAGGATAAAGGGAC
>JAHJRI010000437.1 GCA_018830885.1 bacterium
CCCAGGCATGCTGAAATAGTCCAGCAGAAAGAAGATCGGAACCAGCGTAAAACCCAGGATGGTCAGCGTTCTTAACCATTGATGGATAATATTGATCAGATATTTTTCAAAACTATCCGGTAAATTTCCGATGCGAGCGTACTGTCTTCTTCCTGAATCACTAAGGTTAGAATTCATTTCCAACTCAATTGTCGAACCCGGGTCTTTGACCCGGATTGTCAGCCAGGTTTTTTGACATGAAGAAACATCTGGCTCCTGGTGTCTTCAAAAATGACCCTGGATTCGGCTGACGGTACCCCGTCCATCATTTGCAGAAAATCATCCTCAGTCCGATGATATAGCACCCAGTCCAGCCAGTATTCCATATACTGCTTACTGGGATTCTGCACATGGAAATTTCCCACCACCATTTCACCACCGGGTTCAAGCAACCGGTACAGATTTCCAATCACTGCCTTTGCCACCGGTGGAGTAAGATAATCAAACAGCCCCAGGGAATAGATAAAGCGGAATTGCTTCTCACCCCACTGTTTTTTCAAGCGAGGTAATGCAAGCATCGTGCGCACTGAGTCATTTAAATAGGTGACCGATGCTTTGGCTCCCAGTTTTTTTTCTCTTTGCTCTATAATTTCAGACGCTTCAAGTAACGCCTGCCGATCCTGATCCAGTAGAAAAAAATTGTACTTCTGGAAATCCGCTTTGGTCATCAGGATATCCTGGGTTTCAAACGCCGGACCGCACGCAACTGATAAAACATTCATTTTTTCATTTGTATCCGCGTTACTGCGGCTTTGCCGGTCACATAACATGTCAATAATCAGCGCCCTCCGGTTTCGAACCGCCTGAGCCGCCGGATGTTCAATGGGATGCTTGTGCATGAGCCTGGAAAATGTCGAATCGCCAATAAAATCATTGGAGTAAATCATGCTCATCATCACCGAATCCCCCGCGTACCCCCGGGGCTTGACATTGCATCGTTTCATAAAGGGAGAACAGAGGATAAAATCCCAGATCAGTTTCCTGAAGTAGAAACCGTGGCGTTCATGTTCTTTTTTATCATAGCCGGCTACGATGCGATCCAGCTCATCCAGTTGAGCATCCAGATATTTCGAGAGTTTTTCGCCTTCCGTCAAGATAACGGCATTCTGAATTTCCTTCCGGATATGGTCCTGCTCGAATTGATACTCATTGTCTAGGCTGTCGAAAAATGTCTTATAGACCCTTAAATCGTAAGTGAGATTCGAGCTGAAATCTTTAAATTCCTGACGAATACTATTCTTATGGGACAGAATCAGCGGGAGATTCTGGAATTCAGCTTGCAGTTTTTCCAGGCTGCCATTTTGAAATAGACTGTCCATGTTATATATATCTCCTGTAAAAACCAATCGACCTGAGTAGCCGTCAATATTTGGTTCGGTTTTCAATCGGCATGCACCCAGATCAAAGATCCCGTCTTCTATTTGAAGCGTGAGTTGATCAAAATCGGTTCCGTCACATATCAGATCGCCATTCTTGAAGCGAACCAGCAGAGAATACTTTGAAGCGTAACCCACCGCGACGGCTTTCCTGCCGTCTCCACTCGTGACGTGTCCCTCAATTTCGGTAGATGTTTTGTCCATAGTTATGTCAGCCCTTTTATTTCAACCCGTTTATCCTGTGTCTGAAATATCTCAAGGGCGGAAAAACTCAGATCTTGCCATTTCAAAGTCTTATCATAGATCACCGTGAGCTTATTGGTGCCTCGTTTGGCCCTTTCCAGGATCTTGATGATCGGCGTAATCGTTGAGGAATTCATGTACTCCAGGGCTCTAAAATCCATCCTGATGTCTTTATTGTCACGGCTGCTCAGTTCCAGCACATTCAAAAGAATGGGAGAGATAAAGACGCCTGGTTCGCGGTCCGTGCTCTTTCCATTCCACTTCACTTCGATCGAATCGTTGGTTTCTTGAAGGGTTAACTTCAGCAGATTATTCTCAAATACTTCCGGACTCTCGAATTTCATATCCTCATCATCTCCCTTAATAATCTACAATCGCAGAAACGTTGAGGATTCCCTCATCGCTGACAAAAAAATCAATTATAGCGTCACCTTCATAGGCAATACGAACCAGTCCAAGACCACTGTTCTCATCGCTCATGGGCTTCCTGGAAACCTCTTTCAACATCTCGGTATACGCCTGGAAGGGATCCTGAAATCCCCTGATCCACTGGATTGTCTTATCCAGGGTTTTCAGATAGGCATACGCGACTTCGTTCACCGGATTGGATACCTCAACCGTGATGGTGTTGCTGTTGATCGATATATCGACGCCGACACGGCTTTTATTCTTGGAAAAGTCACCATATTTAATACCATTTTCCAATAACTCACTCACGACCATGGTGGCAGAATGAACGATCTCGTCTGGTATCCCGTTTTGCTCAAAAAACTTGCTGCTTTTGTTTCTAACCATTTCTATCTCGTCCCATTCCGGACTAATGGTCATTGCCTGAGACTTCTTCATGGATGACGAATCTCCAGTAATTATTATCGGGTAGACAGGTCTACGGCTCTGTTCCAAACAAGAGTTTGTGATGATATGGGGTCAAGGTACAGATCCGGACAGGCGCCGCACCTATCCAGGCCGGTTGATATCCTTTTTCTTGTGTTGACCTGATCAGGAAAAAAAACTGCCAGGGACTGCTGCTATCCTGTTGGGCGCAGTCTTCTCAAACCGGGGAAAAAGGCGCACCGTATCTGTCATTTTTTTTCCCCGATTGTAGGGGATTTGCAGAATTTGTCAACTGCTTAGATGTGAAACAGGGCCATTTGGAGCCTTCCTACAGGTCTAATAGTCAGGATGCATTTTTTTTATTTGTGAAACAGGTGGTCCACAGACGTGGGTCTGAAACCGGACAATCGCCTGGTGTCGGCCAGAATCCAGCCGCCTCAGTTGACAGGTGCCAATAAAATGGTAAAGCCGGGATTTCCCGGAGGGCAAGACCGGCATACCCCACCAGACACTCCAGGCGGGCCGGGCTTCTCTCCAAGAAAGGCGTGGCATGGTTTTTTCAAAAACGGGAACGCATCCACCAATGCCGGTCCAAATCCGCATGGCCATAAGGGTATCTGGTATCTATTCAGTTCAATTTTCGCTCAGACCCGAAGGTGTTGTGTTTCAAGAACCCTGGAAACCAGGGATGGCTTCCAGGAGCTTCAGGAAGGATGCATGCGTTTCCTGAAAACCGGAACTGCGCGTGCGGAACCAGTCGCTTCCGGGGTGCCATTCTCATACAAACTACAGGGAAGCTTTCACACAGGATTTTTCGAGATGTTTTTTGGGTTGACATTCCGTTAGGATATTGGTTCAATATGCGAAATCATCATCCAGGAAGCGTTTTGAGCAGTGGCAGGGGGATGTTGAATTCTCCCGGCTGTTATCCGTTTTGGGCCAATAGATTGGAAAAAAGGGTGGTCATGAAGAAAAAGCTTGTGATTGTCATCATCTTAGTCGGGTTTGGAGTGGTCCTCGGATTTCCGATTTTCAGCATCACCTACTACACCATGGTGCGGACCTCAACACCCGATTTCTGCGCTTCCTGCCACGAAATTCAATTTGCCGTCGACACCTGGCGGACATCTACCCACGCCAATAACGCCCACGGATTTGTTGCGGACTGCATGGACTGTCATCTTCCGGCGCCCCAGGATACCGTCAATTTCTTTTATACCAAGGCTGCCCACGGATTAAAGGATGTGATCGCCCATTTCATGCTGGATGAGGACGGCTATGACCATGCGGCCGCCCGCCAGGCTGCCTACAGATCTTTTAAGAATGAACAGTGTCAGAAATGCCATCGCAACCTGCTGTATATCCCGAATAAGCGAGGCGCCATGCTGGCCCATCGGTCCGTGGTCTATCCTAAACCGGGATATGAGAAAAAATGCGTTGACTGTCACTATGACCTGGTCCACAACCCGACGCCCGTATATCGATACAATCAGTATAATGTCAGCTATCGGTCATTGGGAAAGTAGTCATACAAATAACAATAAAAAGGGGGATTGTTATGATCACGAAGCGTTATCTGAGAAAAGCCGCTGTTTCGATCCTGGTTCTGGCGGTCGTGGGTCTGACAGGCGGCAACGCTCTGGCCCAGAATATACCGAAAACCAAGGCATTCCGGATCGAACGAAGCATGGCCGCCGAGGCGGTCGCCTGCATCGAATGTCACAAAACCGAACACCCCGGTCTGTTTTCAGACTGGGCTCAAAGCCGTCACGCCAGTGCCAGCATCACCTGTTATGACTGCCATGCTGCCCAGGAACACGATAAGGATGTCAGTACATCGCATTATCAGCAGTATCAGCGCTCGGACACGGCCTGGGGAAAAAAGGAGTACCGGGTACCGATCACGGCAGTCGTCACACCCAAAGACTGCTCCCGCTGTCATCCGGATGAAGCGAAGCAGTATTCCCTCAGCAAACATGCCAACACCATGGAGATCATCTGGAAAATCGATCCCTGGCTGAATGATGGTATGAACAGCGATATCGAACGAACCTCCGGCTGCTATCACTGCCATGGCACCATCCTCAAATCAGAGAACGGAAAACTGGATCCGGATACCTGGCCAAATGTCGGTGTGGGAAGAGTCAATCTGGATGGCAGTCTTGGCAGCTGCAGCAGCTGTCACACCCGGCATCTCTTCTCCGTCATGGAGGCCAGAAAACCGGAAGCCTGTGGTCAGTGTCATCTGGGACCAGACCACCCGCAGATCGAGATCTATATGGAGTCCAAACACGGGGATATCTACACGGCCCATGGCGACAATTACAACTGGGACGCCGCACCGGGAGCATGGACCCCCGGCGTGGATTTCAGGGGCCCCACCTGCGCTTCGTGTCATATGTCAGGCGCCGGCAGTGTGATGACCTCCCATGATGTGACCGAGCGCTTGTCCTGGGAACTCCAGGCCCCCCTGACCATCCGGCCCCAGGACTTCAAACCGCTGCCGGCCAAGAATGACTGGCAGGTGGAGCGGAGCAAGATGAAAGTGATCTGCACCCAGTGCCACGGCAGGACCTGGGTGGACGATCACTACGTAAAACTCGATAAAGTGGTGCAGGAGTATAACGATGTCTATTTCAAGCCGGCCAAGAAAATGCTGGATGAGCTCTATGAAAAAGGGCTGCTGGATAAGAGCCGGTTTTTTGATGAAGAGCTGGAAGTGGAATATTATGAGCTCTGGCATCACGAAGGTCGGCGAGCCCGTATGGGAACGGCCATGATGGCGCCTGACTACGCATGGTGGCATGGATTCTACGAGACCAAGAAACGGTACAACAAGTTTATGAAAGAGGGCCGTCATATGGTTGAAACGAATCAGAAAGCGTTTAAAGCGCCTGATTACCCGAATGCGACCGGCAGCAAACAGAAACCGCCGGAGGTGTTCAAAAAATAGACGGGGTTTCCCCCTCTGTTCAGGTTTGCCTTTTTGAGTCAGCGATCCCCCTGCCTGAAGCTTTCCCATCCGCTGGATGGGAAAGCTTTTTCTGTCTGAACACGATCCTCAAATATAAATTCCGGATTTCTACTTTATTGTTTGGCTGTTTCGGCTTACAATAATGGATACCATCAACCCACCGTCGCATTTATCAATCGTTCCGGGCAAAAGGATCAAACGTGTTCATTTCAGCGGTCATCAAGGATCTGACCATCATATACCCACTCTATTTTGCATATGGTCTGACCTTCCTTTTTCTGGGCGCTTCCATCGCTTTGAAGGATTTAAAGGCCAGTCGCTTGAAGCTCTCAGGCAACCTGTGGCTGCTGTCCCTCTTTGGTTTTTCCCATGGGATTCATGAATGGATAGAGCTGTTTCTACTGATCAATGCAAAGCATCTCTCCGGCCGGGAAGTGCTCCTGGTGCGGGCATCCACGTTGATCATCGTCCTCCTGTCGTTTTTCTTTCTGTTGCAGTTCGGTCTGGCATTGTTCTATTCAATCAACAGGCAGAGATTCTTCTTCTGGTCGAAATTCGGAGCGATGGTTCTGTTCCTGGTCATGCTGGTTTATCTCGGCACGCACGAATCGTCATACGACTCTGCGTTCTTTAAAAAGACAGATATCCTTTACCGTCGGACATTCTGCCTGGCCGGCGGTTTAATCACCGGCTACGGATTGATTGTTTACTCCTGGGCCGTTAAAAAAATGAGCCGACCCATTTCCCGGTATTTTTTCTTCACCGGCCTGGGTTTCATTTTTTACGGTATCTTCGCTGGACTCATCCCGTCCCACACCCTGATACCGTTCTTTTCAGTCCCGATCGAGTTCTTTCGGGGGTTCGCTGCCGTGCTGATTACCTATTTTCTGATGAAAGCCTTGAATATTTTCGATATCGAAACCCGTAATGAGCTGGAACAAAAAATCAGACGCCTGGCCCAATCTGAGAAAATGGCGTCCCTCGGACAGCTGGCTGCCGGCATCGCCCATGGGATCAACACACCCCTGACAAATGCCTCGCTGAATCTGCAAATGCTCAGAGGGCAGTTCGAAAGACCCCTGCAACCGGATATCGTGGTTAGGAAACTGAATGCGGTCGAAAGGGATATCGATCGGGCCTCCACCATTGCCAGGGAACTCCTCCAGTTTTCCCATGTCAGGGAAATTCGGCTGCAGGCCACTGAACTGAATGACGTCATTGATAATTCCATTGATCTTGTCCAGTATAAGCTTCAAAACATCGAGATCACCAATCATCGGCAGCCGCTGCCCATGGTTCGCTGCGATGCCACCCGACTTGAGCAGGTATTCGTCAATATATTAAATAATGCCATTGACGCGATGCCTGAAGGAGGTGAAGTGACCATTACCAGTCTGTTTAGACTGGACGAGGTTCAGATTACGGTTTCCGATACCGGGCCCGGGATTCCGGATGAATACCGGCTGAAAGCCTTCGATCCCTTTTTCACTACAAAGAAAATAGGCAAGGGGACCGGACTGGGGTTGTCCATCTGCTATGCCATCATTGAACAGCACCAGGGGAAAATCGAACTGGAGAGTGAAAAAGGCAGAGGCGCTTCCGTAACCATCCGTCTCCCTGTCCTGCCGGAAAACAGTTCACGGCAACTGCGTCCTGAAAAGGTTCACTGACCCTGATGCAGCCATCAAAGCCAATAAATTAAAGAGGTTGACCCGTGGAAAAGATACCATCGGATACCACCCGACAGGCGCTACACCCAATATTGATTGTCGATGATGATCTGGAAATTCAGGAAAACCTGGTCGAAATTCTGAAAGGCGCGGACTACGCTCCAGATACAGCCGGTTCTGCCAAAGAGGCGCTGGAAAAAATCCGCCAGGGACAATACAAAATCGTTCTGCTGGACTACATGCTTCCGGATCTCAATGGGATTGAAACATTGACCGAGCTGAAAAGAATCAGTCCCAAATCAAAAGTGATTATGATTACCGCATTCGCCACCATCGAAAATGCGGTGGAAGCCATCAAAAAGGGCGCCAGTGAATATGTGACCAAGCCATTCAGAATTGACGAACTTCTGAACCTGATCAGACAGGTGCTGGAAGAGCTCCGGTTTGAAGACGGGATCAAGAAACTGGAACTGGATGATACCCTGAGCTCCCTCTCAAACGGCATTCGCCGCAAAACCATCCGCATGCTGGAATTGAAAAAAACCATGCGCCTGATGGAAATCACCCGGGCCCTTGAAATTGAAGATCACACCAAGGTCGTATTTCATTTGAAGAGTTTGAAGGAATCCGGAATTATCGAACAGGACGAAGGCAAATTTTATTCGCTGACCCAGGCTGGTATAAAGATCTTCGAATGCCTCCATATTCTTGAAAATTACCTTGCAAAAGAGTAGCTTGTGATCCTATGTGAATTTTACTTCACAAAAAAGCCCCCATCCGTGAATGACAATTCAATTGAATTCCCCGCCTCGCTTCACTGTATAATAGACATCAAGACCTGCGGTTGAAGCCCGATAGTCAGAAAACCCGACCGCCAGTCCTGTTCTTTCCGCCCTGGCAATCCGTTATATCATCGCCCTTGACCAGAATCATCCGATTCTGGTCAAGGGCGATGTCAGCGGCAATCAGGTGGAGAGACTTTTCTCCTGAGCCAGGGGAGACATTGCCAGCGGATTTTTTGAAAAGCCGGTGACGATCAAGGCCCGCATCCAACGGAATTGTTATTCCGGTTTATTCTTTTTGGAATAATGCCGGCCCAACATCGTCAATGAAAGAAGAACACCTATTCAAGAGGGAACCATGATGAATCGAATTCGAACAACATTGCTTTTCACTGTTATGATCCTGACAGGAATCGCATTCACCTCAGGCTCGGCTTTGGCGAAATCAAAGAAAATGAGCCTGGTCAGTGTGAAAACCACCACACCCATTGTACTGGACACAGTTGCTGAAAAAGCCTGGGACAAGGCCGGTGTGCTGGAGGTAAAACTGGGTGAAATGCCCTACAAGCCAAGCAACGGCTACGCAGGCATGACCGAAACCACGCTCCGCATTCAGTCCCTGTATGACAAGGAGAATATCTATTTTCTGATCCGCTGGGACGACCCCACACAAAGCCTGGCCCGGTTTCCCTGGGTAAAGCAGGGCGATGGCAGCTGGAAACAGCTCTCCAATAAGGACGACACCGGGCATGACAACACCTACTACGAAGATAAAATGGCCATGTTCTGGGAAGTAAACGCCAGAGGATTCGCCAAGAAAGGGTGTGATATCGCCTGTCATATGGCTGAAAACGGCATGAACAACGGCATGAAAGATACGGCTCCCGGTCGGAAATATACGAACAAGGCAGGGGAAACCATTGACATGTGGCATTGGAAAGGCGTCAGAACCAATCCGCTGGGCATTTTTGATGACCAGTATGTCGATAATGTCGCCGATCCCAAAGTGAATACCAACTGGGGTCGACATGGCGATGCCAAACTGGGTGGCGGCTACAAGAACAACGTGAATGCGGACAAATCCGGCCCCATGTATATGAACTCCCCCTACAGCGAAGACAACAAATACTTTGTACTGCCCTGGCTGAAAGCACCGTTCGTGGATACCTTTAAACCCGGCGACGTGGTACCGGGGATTGTTCTGGATGCCTTTACCGGATCCCGTGCGGACATCAAGGTCAAAGGGGCCTGGCAGGACGGTCACTGGACCCTGGAAGTGAAGCGTAAACTCGTCACAAAAGGCGAGAAATCCGACACCCAGGATGTTCAGTTCAAAGACCTGAAAAAGAAGTATAACTTTGGGGTATCCGTGTTTGACAACTCCCAGATCGATCATCTCTACCACAACGGGCCCATTCAGTTGACATTCAAATAAAATCCATAACCCCCCCGCAGGGGGAAGAGCATTCCATGATCTGGAAAGATGGAAGGCCACTCCCCCTGCTATCATTCAACCTGGAAGAGGCAAACCATGAAAAAGGCAATTGTGAATTCGAACCAGAAACCTCGATCCGGTCCGAAACAGCTGCTCAGACATCGAACCATGCTGCTGCTGAGCCTGGTTATCGCACTTGCCCTGTTCAACCCGTTGTCTCTCCGGGCGGACAAGGCGGGTTATGTCACTGACTATGAAGGGGATGTCCTGGCCAGCGATCCTTTGCTGGTGAATGCCATGAAAACGACGATGTATGAATATGTGACCGATGACGAAGAGATCGACAGCGTCGGCCAGTGGATCAACAAGGGCGCCCTGAATGATGGGGAATTCAGGGATGTCATCCTGCCGATCATGAAGGAGAACTGCACCAAGTGTCACAGCGTGTCCTCAACCATGTCGGATGCGGTCCCGGAAAAACCGCTGGCTGCTTTTGAAGACGTTATCAAATACATCAGTGCCGGACTGCCTGCCAAACCGTCCAAATGAACCAGACCAGACAGGGAAAATAAACATGGAACACATCACCAGGGTCCTGCAGCAACATCAATCGACCTTCATGACCGGTCTGTTGCTTGTGTTTCTCATGTTGACCGGGCTGCCGGCCACAGCCCAATCCAGTGCACAAGTGGAAACCGACTATGAAGGGCTGATTTCAGACAGTGACTCCCGTCTGGTGAAAGCGATGAAAACAAACATGTATGAATTTGTTGCCGACGACGAAGAGATTGATCTTGTCAACAAGTGGATTCAGGCGGGCCAAAAAAATGACGCGTTTTTCGAGGACGAAATCCTGCCGATCATGCAGGATAACTGTACCAAGTGTCACAGCAAAACCTCCACCATGTCAAAAGCGGTCCCCGAGATGCCGCTGACCAGCCATGCCGAGATTCTTAAATTCACGGTTTCCGCGCCGACCGACACCCAGTGCCTGGAATGCCACGGGGATGATGCCCTGACAGGAGAGACACATGCTGCATTGACCGCCATTCATGTTGATCCGTCCGTCAAAACAGCCTCGGTTCACAAGGATCTAACCTGTGTCAAGTGTCACAGCGATTTCCACCCGGCGACAGAACCCGCGTGCCAGGATACCGGTCGTTTCAAGTCCCTTCTGGCTGCCGATCCAGTGGCTGATTTCGGCTGCCGGGAACTCAAGCCGGTGAATTGCCTGAATTGCCATCAGAAAGAAGCGGAGCTGTTTCAACAAAGCACCCACTTCACCGTTGCGCCAGACGCAAAGTCCAAAGCCCCGGTCTGTAAAGACTGCCATGGCACCCACGCCATCGAGCAGCCCAAGTTGATTGCGAGCAGACTGGCCATGGTTGATAACTGCGGGTCCTGCCACCAGGAGCAGTTGGCATCCTATTATAACTCCTATCACGGTAAAACAACGAAACTGGGCAGTGAGAAAACCGCCAAATGTATTGACTGTCACGGCTCCCACAACCTGTTGTCCCCTGAAAATCCGGCATCCACCCTCCATGCGGACAATATTCAACAGACCTGCAGCCAGTGTCATGAAAATGTGAATGCCAATTTTGCCGGATTTATGCCCCATGCCGACCACACCAGTCCGGAACGATATCCAGTCTTGTTTTATGCTTTCTGGGCCATGACCGGCCTGTTGATCGGAACCTTTGCCCTGTTTGGCATCCACACCCTGCTCTGGCTCTACCGGTCCCTGGCAGATGTCGTAAACGCACCAGAAACAACAGAAAAGAGGGTTATTCTGGATGCCGCTGCGGAACGACATGTCCGACGGTTCCGTGTATCCCACACCATTCTGCACCTGATGATTATTGTCAGTTTCCTGTCCCTGGCCTTGTCCGGGATGACGCTGAAGTTCCCTGAAAACGCTTTTTTTGCTGAAGTGGTCCGGTTTTTTGGCGGTCCGCACAACATGGGTCGAATCCATCGCTTCGGGGCAGCCATCACCTTTCTTTATGCCGCTATCCACCTGTTTCAGCTGGGAATGCTGTTTGTGAAACGGAAGATCACCTTGAAAGGCCTGTTCAAAGAGGAGTACTCGTTGATCCCCGTACTGCGGGACATGAAGGAATTGAAAGCCAATCTGCTCTATTTTATTGGCCGGGGTCCCAAACCGACCTTTGGTAAATGGACCTATTGGGAAAAATTCGACTACATGGCCGTTTTCTGGGGAATCACGATCATCGGTTCTACCGGTCTGATACTCTGGTTTCCAACCACTGTCACCCGGTTTCTGCCCGGCTGGATGATCAATGTGGCAACCATCATCCACAGCGATGAAGCGCTCCTGGCAGCAGGTTTCATATTCACCTTCCATTTCTTCCATTCACACCTGAGACCGGAGAATTTCCCTCTGGACCCAGCCATATTCACCCAGCGGATACCCCTCTCCAGGTTCAAGGAAGAGCGGTCCCGGGAATACGAGGAACTGGTTCGGAAGGGGGAACTGGAAACCGTCCTGGTCGATCCACCCGCCAGGTGGTATTCTAAAATGGTTCTGGTATTCGGGATCTTCTTCCTGATCATCGGCCTGGTCATTGTCGCCTCGATGCTGGTGTCGCTGCTGTCGGCTATCTGAATCAAATCACGTCGGTGCGGGGGGACAACCAGCCAGGTTGTCCCTCCGCACCCCGGAAACCCACTATCCAGATGTATCCCCGTACCATGCTGCGAACATAGTACCGTTCCGTTCACGTCCCGCTCCCAATCAGCCCTGTCGGACCAGACAAAACAGACATCGACCCTTTGTTAGCCCGGTATGATTGTTTACAATTTTACCGGATATTACGGCAGACCTTTCACAGTCATCCCCCACACAGGGTTCCAGCATGCCTGAAAGCTTCATGACAGGTTTCCTGCAGACCGCTTGAACCTTGTTCTTGTCCTTATTCCCAAAATAACATGGCATTTCCGGAACCAACGTCCAGTCCGCAGAAGATCATGTTCGTCTTTTTTGTTTACAATATTGACAACTTTTTATGGAACCCATAAGGTATACAGAAAAGAGCGGAGCGATTCCGGTTCATTGGATTCAACAAGCCCGACGCGAACCTGGTTTTCCGGCGCTGGATCGCTGCCCCTGACTTTGGCAGAAGGGAAACGACCCCGGGGGGCGACAATGATCCGACTGATGCGGACCGAAAAAACAGCGGCCTGTCACCGGTGACCAGCGAAGGACAGTGGGACAGGCGGAGGAACCGGTTTACATAAACTCACCCAGTCAATACACAGACACCAACGGAGGTGCATGATGAAGGATGTGGTCATTGTCAGCGGCGTCAGAACGCCGGTCGGAAAATACATGGGAACGCTGAAGGACGTTGAAGCATACGATCTTGCGGCACTTGTCCTGAACGAGGTGATCAAGAGAGCCAATATCACAGCGGACCAGGTGGACGAAGTGGTGATGGGACAGGCCTACCAGAACGGGGAGTATGTCAACATTGCCCGGATGGCCCTGCTGACGGCAGGCTGGCCGGAGGAGATACCAGGTATGACCATGGACCGGCGCTGCTGCACCGGTCTGGACGTGGTTCGCATCGGGGCCTCCCTGATTCAGTCCGGTCGTGCCGAAATCGTTGTCGCCGGGGGTGTGGAAAGTATGAGCAACGCCGAATTCTATCTGCCCGGAAGTATTAAAACCGGCATTGGCGGCGCAAAGGGAATGCCCCGGGGTCATGGCGATCTTTCCATCTGGGGGTTACCGTTTTATGACCGTATTCAGCGAGCCCGTGTCATGTCCCAGCCGGTGAGCCGATACGGCATTCTGGCATCGATGATGTCCTGGGCCGAGGAGGCTGCCAGGGAAGAAAACGTGACCCGGGAAGCATGTGACCAGTGGGCCCTGGAAAGTCACAGAAAAGCCTGTGCCGCCATAGAGGCGAATAAATTCGCAGCCGAAATCGTTCCGGTTCCGGTTCCCCAGAAAAAAGGAAATCCCATTCTGTTCGATCGGGATGAAAACCCCCGGGCGGACACAACCCTGGAGCGGCTGCAGTCATTAAAACCCGTCCTGGGTGGGGTCTGCACCGCAGGAAACTCTTCCACGGAGAACGACGGCGCTGCGGCAGTGGTCATTACCACACCGGAAAAAGCAGCGGAACTGGGGGTTGCAGCCTTTGCAAGGTTCAAATCCTGTGTCGTCGCCGGTGCGGATCCCAGAAAAACCCATCTCTCTGTCCCCGCAGCCGTTAACAAAGCACTCAAGGCGGCCGGCATGACCATCGAGCAGATGGAATTGATCGAGATCCAGGAAGCCTTTGCAGCCCAGGTTCTGGCGGATCTGGTCCATATGAAGGTGGGCCCGGAGGAATTTGGCAAGGTCAATGTCAACGGTTCGGGTATATCCCTGGGTCATCCCATCGCCTGCACCGGGACACGGGTGCTGGTGACGCTGCTGCATGAAATGAGACGCAGTGGAAAAAAATATGCTCTGGAAACAATCTGTGGTGGTGGTGGCCTGGGTATTGCGGCGGTCCTGGAGAGTTTCTCGTAAAATGCAGACGGGAAGTGCCGCCTGGTTTTCCAACCGGGAATGGCACTTTTTCCGCTGTATCTGACCCACCTTACAGATAAATCAATCAACGCGGGGATGCCAGTTGGAGTCGGATCCCTGAACAAGGAAAACAAACACATGCATCAAACAACGGGCCCCCTGAAAGGGCTAAAAATCATTGAACTGGGTGGTATCGGTCCCGGACCGCTGTGCGGGATGTTGTTGTCGGATATGGGCGCGGACGTATTACGAATCGACCGCAACCTGCCCTCAGGACTGGGAACCCCTCGGCCACCGAAATTCGATATCCTGAGACGAAACCGGGCCTCGGTTTCGGTCAACCTCAAGGCAAAAGAGGGGATCGAAACCATTTTACGTCTGGTCAGGCAGGCTGATGCCATCATCGATCCATTCCGACCCGGCGTCACAGAACGATTGGGCCTGGGACCGGACGACTGTCTGGCCTGCAACGAAAAACTGGTTTATGCCCGCATGACCGGCTGGGGACAGACCGGTTCCCTTGCCCAGGCTGCCGGTCACGATATCAACTACCTGGCACTGTCAGGGGTGCTGAACATGATCGGTACGCGGGAAAAACCGATCCCGCCCTTGAACATCGCCGCTGACATGGGTGGGGGAGCCATGTTTCTGGCGTTTGGCATCCTGGCGGCTGTTTTTGAAGCACAGCGGTCCGGGAAGGGTCAGGTGGTGGATGTCTCCATGGTGGAAGGGGCCGCCTACCTGAACACGGGAATTTTCGGTCTGATGGCCGGCGATCTCTGGTCCGGGCAGCGCGAAAGCAACACCCTGGATGGCGGTGCACCCTTTTACCGCACCTATCAAACCAGTGACGGTCTCTTTGTGGCCATCGGCTCCCTTGAAGCCAAATTCTATTCCCTGCTGTTGAAAAAGCTGGGGCTGAATGAATCGGAGCTGCCACCGCAACTGGACGCCACCCAGTGGCCGGCGATGCACCAGAAGTTTGAAGCGATCTTCAGGACCAAAACCCGTGACGAATGGTGTGAGACCTTTGAAGGGACCGATGTCTGCTTTTCACCGGTTCTCAGCGCCAGCGAAGCCCCTGCACACCCACATAACAAAGAAAGGGGCAGTTTTATCACCATCGACGGGGTGGTGCAGCCGGGTCCGGCTCCCCGGTTCAGCCGCACGCCGGCATCCATTCCTGCCGGTCCACCACAATTCGGGGAAGATACGGAGACGGGTCTGGCCGCCTGGGGGTTTACCACGGCAGAGATCGAAGCGATGCAGGAGCGGGGCAGTATCGGCTGGAAAGGCTGATATTGGGGCCTGTACCAATCCGCTGGCCCCTGATCCAGGATCTCGACGGTACCGGTGATGCAACCCCGATTGCACCGGTTTTGGATGCTTTCCCCGGACTTCAGCACCGGACCTCAACCCATCTCAAACGGATAAAACGAATGACAGCAGACTATAAAACCATTGCATGGCAGCGGGATGGCCATATCGGCATCCTCACACTCAACCAGCCGGACAGCATGAACGCCCTGAGCCCAAGACTCAGCGCAGAACTGGCCGATTGTGTAGATCGCATCCCGGATGAAAAAAATCTTCGGGTCGTCATCTTCACCGGCGCCGGGAAGGCATTCTCCGCGGGGGGGGATATGGATTCCTTCCTCTTAAGGTCCATCGCCCGGCAGGAGAATGGCGGCGCCGGAGACCTGTTCTCCAACAGCATGTCCCGTCGATTTCTGAAAATCGAGATTCCGGTCATTGCTGCCATTAACGGGGCGGCTATCGGCGGCGGATTTACCCTCGCCCTGACCTGTGACCTGCGCATTGCCGCAGAAAGCGCCCGTTTTGGCGCCGTATTCGCCCGTGTGGGTCTGTCACCGGAATATGGCAGTTCATACCTGCTCAGCCGGATCATCGGGCTGACCAAAGCCAGCGAACTGGTTCTGACCGCCCGCATCTTTGATGCCGGAGAAGCCCTGGATATCGGACTGCTCAATGAAGTAACCACCCCGGACAATCTGTTGCCCCGTGCCCGGGAACTGGCCGGTCAAATCGCGGCCCTGCCGCCGGTAGCGATCCGAATGGCCAAGCGGACCTTGAGGCACGGACTGGAAAGCACCCTGTCCCAGGCCCTGGACTATGAAGAACTGGCGGAAACACACTGCTTTTCAACACTGGACCACCAGGAAGCGGTGCGGTCCTTCCTGGAAAAGCGAACCCCCGAGTTTCAGGGTAGATAAGGGGTTTCCGGGGCCAATAACTGAGGACGGCAGCGAAACCCGCGCATCTGGAATCTTTCAAACATCTTTTGCTGTAGGCCACCTTGATTAATTAAAATGATTGAACTTACCGCACCAAAGGGGTGGTGTTTCAAGAAACGCACGAGTCCATTCATGGAGCTCCTGGAAGCCATCCATGGCTTCCAGGGTTCTTGAAACACCAACCCTTTGATGCTGACTGAGTTCCATTTAATCAAGGTGCCCTGTATTTTATGATCATTAATCCTATAAAAAATTGACACGATGAAAACCCGAATAACCGAAATGCTTGGTGTAAAACACCCACTCCAGGTCGGAACCATGATGCATTTATCCAATGCGGATTTTGTTGCAGCCTGCGCCAATGCAGGGGCCTTTGCCTGTATGGCATCGGCCATGTTTCCCGACGAAGCCACCCTGCGGAACGAACTGGCCAGACTGAAGGATCTGACCGACAAACCGTTTGGGGTCAATGTATCGCTTTTCCCGGGACATGATGCCCGCAGCGTCGATGTGACACTGGATATCCTCGCCGAGTTGGGAGTCAAGATCATTGAAACAGCCGGACGAAGTCCCCAGCCTCATCTGGAAAAGATTCGCCAGAATGGAGCGACCCATATCCATAAATGCGCCCGTCTCCGGGATGCCATCAAGGTGGATAGTCTGGGGGTTGATATTATATCGGTGGTCGGCGCGGAATGCGGCGGGCATCCGGGGATGGAGGATATCAGTACGCTGGTGCTGATACCGGAAGTCGCAGCCAGCATCAAGGCCCCCCTGTTTGCCGGGGGTGGGTTCTGTGACGGAAAGACCCTGATGGCCGGGCTGGCGATGGGAGCAGAAGGGGTGATCATGGGCAGCCGTTTCCTCAACACGGATGAATGCCGGATTCACGCCAGCACCAAAGAGCGTTTCATCAAAGCCGGTCTGACCGATACCATGGTCATTCAAAGATCGATTCACAGTCCTGTGAGGGTTTTGACAAATGAGTGGGCCATGTCAATCAAAACGATGGAGGAGCGTGGGGCGACACTTGAGGAGTTGCTGCCCAAGCTTTCCGGACAACGTTCTGCGGATTCCTGGATGACCGGGGGGGATGATGCCATCTTCCCATGCGGGCAGGTTATCGGCCGGGTCAAGGAAACACTGTCTATTAAGTCGCTGGTGGACAAGATTATGTCCGAAGCGACCGAGGTCCAGAAACGGCTGGCTGCAATTTAATCATACCGGGAGCTATTTTCGGTCCTGGATGCGTGAATCAACCACCCGTCATTTTCCACATCGGAATTATACTGAAGTCTTTGGCCACTGCCATCTGCCAATATCGTCCCCTGGGTAGCTGGTCAACCCCTTCAGCTCCTGTGCTTGATAAATCGACCTGGAATCGGGGTGTGTCGCCCATAGATCTCTGATCTTTCTTGCGACCCGGTTACCGCACCGGTCTATCAAACAGCACTCCCAACTGTTCCGGACGGGAATGTCCTCAAGGCAAAACCCAATTTCATATTTCTGGCAGCCTGCCTCCGGGAACGATCTTTTTCCCTGGCAGGACGGTTGCTGCTGACAGGCAGGTTGTATATAAAAAAAGAGCGTAACGACTTGCCAGCGGTGAGGGTAACCAACGATCAGGATTTGAAGATCACAAAGGGGATATTTTTCTTCAGATAGTCCACGACATATCTTCCCCCCTTCATGATATGACTTTCCATCAGAATCCCGGTTTGGATGACGTCGCGGGCAATCAGGGCCTGGATGATTTTTTCATGATCCGTGATATTCTCCTGGGCAGGAGGCACGCCAAAAGCGGTAAACCAGTAGTTGGTGAATTGGGAGTGTTTCCGAATGATATTGATCAATTCTCCATTGCCGCATTTGAGAATGATAATCCGGTGAAAGCTGTTGTTCAGAAACCGCCATTTTTTGCTTTCGCCGCTCATAATCGACCTCTGTTGCTGGAGAACGTCCTTCAGTTGACTGATGTCGCTGTCATCGATTCTGGCGGTGGCCAGTCTGGCCGCAGCCCCCTCCAGCACAGCAACCACTTCGTACATCTCCAGAATACGGCTGATGGTGATGTTTGCGACAGTCGCCCCCTTGTTGTGCTGGATGATCACCAGTCCGCTGGATGCCAGTTCAGCCAGGACCTGGCGAACTTTGGTGCGGGTCAGGTGGTGTTCCGTCATCAATGCACTCTCCACCAGACGGGCATTCGGAAGCAGATGCCCCGAGTAGATCGCTTCACTCAGGATGTCGATGGTATGTTGAACATCGACCCCATACGGATTCGATTTTCTGCCTGCACGAGACTTGGCGTTTTCTTCAGTGGCCTTGATCATTGACTGGCTCCATAAAGGACCTGGTCCAGGTCGCGGGAGAAACCCGGCAGATCAGGATAAACGCCTGACAGACCTGCAGAGAATCCACCTCGACAAGAACGAGGGTTTCTTGGGTCACCGTAGCATCGGTTTATCAAAAAAGATACGCGCATCCATGGTTTTCAGGTCCGGGGCCACAACAATCGCAGTCTCCGCCTGGTCCAGCACATCCTGCTGCAGATCGATTCCCGGGGCGATCTCGATCAGCGTCAACTTATTGTCCCGGATCGTAAACACCGCTCTTTCGGTCACGTAGAGAATCTCAGCCCCTTTGGCAGCCACATAGGGTCCGTTAAAGGTCATCTGCAGCAGTTTCGAGACCACTTTTTTCGAACGCCCCTCTTTGACGATCCGCAAGCGTCCGTCACCGGTGGCGATTTCAAGACCGCCGGCCGTGTAGGTCCCTGTAAAGATCACACGCTTCGTCGCCTGGCTGATATTGATGAACCCACCGACCCCGGGTCGCCGGGCACCCTTGCCGTGAATCCGGCTCGCATTGACATTACCCTGGCCGTCCAGTTCCGCCATGCCCAGAAAAGTGATGTCCAGCCCCCCGCCATCATAGAAGTCAAACTGGGCGGCCTGGTCAATGATCGCCTCGGGATTGACCGCCGCACCAAAGGAGAGACCCACGTGGGCCGGGGTGCCACCGATGGGACCCGCCTCCACGGTAAAGGTAAAATCGGTTTTCCCCTCTTCCCGGGCAACACTCCCGACACCGGTCGGCATCCCCACACCGAGATTGACCACCGGTCGTTCCAGTTTCAACAGCTCCATGAAGGCCCGCCGGGAAACCACCTTTCTGACATCCAGGGGATCCGGTGTAAACGCATGATCGGGTTCATGGGTTTCACCCGTATAAGCTGGATTGTACTCCTCTGCATAGGTCATCCAGTGATCCTTCGGGTCGGCCACCACAACATAGTCCACCAGGATGCCGGGGATGCGCACCAGATTCGGGTTCATGGTGCCCGTCTTGGTCAGGTATTTGACCTGCACAATGACAATACCCCCGGAATTATGGGCCGCCTGGGCCATAGCCAGATGATCGAGGTGGATCGCTTCATGTTCCGTGGTGATGTTACCGTTCTCGTCCGCCGTCGTGCCCCGGATCAGGGCGCAGTTAATGGGAAAAGAGGGATAAAAGAGATATTCCTTGCCCTTGAGTGTGATCACTTCGATCAGCGACTCCTTCGTGATCGTGGTCATTCTCCCCCCTTCATAGCGGGGATCGACAAAGGTATGCAGACCCACGGGCGTAATCATCCCCGGTCGCTTGGCGGCGATCGCCCGGTAAAGATGGGAGATGACCCCCTGGGGCCAGTTGTGTGCTTCTATCTGGTTGCTGTCGATCAGTTCCCGCATTTTCGGAATGGGTCCAAAATGGGAACCGATGGCCCGTTTGGTCATCCCCAGGTGACCAAACCGGTTCAACCCACGAAACTCACGATCCCCTGTAGCTGCGCAAAACAACATGGTCAGGTCCCTGGGTTCACCTGTGGCCAGAAACCGCGTCTCCGCCGCTTTGGCCAGATCATCGGCGGCACCGGCACCCAAAAACCCCTCCATGGCAACCGTCCACCCTGACTGTATCAATGCCGCTGACTCTTGCGCTGTAATCACTTTCATGGTTCCGTTTCCTCTGTTCTATGATTTGAAAAATTCCCGGACCTCGACGGATTTCGTTCCGCCCCCCTACCAGTGCCAGACTCGGCGGAATATGTCAATTAAATTGTTTACAATATTATTTTTATCATGTTCAATGTCATGTAAAAGAGGTATTAAGGAAGTCGGTAACCCTGGGGGGCCGTTTCAGAGACTATGTTAAAGACACTTTGTTTATGAAAATGGTCGAACCTGCCGCACCCAAGGGTTGTTCTTTCAAGAAACGCACAAATCCATCCACGGAGCTCCTGGAAACGATCCACGGCTCCAGGGGTCCTGAAACAGCAACCCTTTGCTGCTGACTGCGTTCCGGTTTATCAAGGTGCCCTTAAATTATTCTATATACCTGTATTATTTATAATTATCACCTATTTCACAAGGATCCTTGACAAAACGGGGGCTCCCTGTTAGAAAATAGCAATTGTAAACATTGTTGAAACAATTTTGTTTACAATTTCCGGGCTCCGATGTCGATCCTGGTCTCAGGCATCGGCATGGACGGCTCATGGTCAGAAACCGGTTATACAGGCGCCAGGATACGATCCCATCTGCCTGCAACCCATATCAATTGTAAGAGGGTATCGATATGAAAATTGAACAGTGTACGGCCCTGGTCACGGGTGCTGCCTCCGGTCTGGGTGAAGCAACCACCAGGGCACTGGTGACGTCCGGGGCCCGGGTGGCCATGCTTGACATGGATGGTGAGCGGGGCGACCGGATTTCCACGGAACTGGGCGATAATGTGATCTTCTGCCGGGCGGACATCTCCAGCGAATCCGATCTTGACCAGGCAATCGCTGCCATCAAAGCGGCATTTGGCACACTGCATATCGTTGTTAATTGTGCCGGTCTGGGCGGTTCAGTCAAGATCGTCGGCCGGGACGGCATCATGCCCATGGAGATGTTTACCAGCCGGGTTAATGTCAACCTGATTGGGACCTTTACCGTTATCCGGGCGGCCGCGCCGCTGATGATGGAAAACAGCCCGAACGAAGAGGGAGAAAGGGGGGTCATTATCAATACGGCATCGATTGCGGCATTTGATGGACAGGTGGGACAGTCTGCCTACGCTTCGACCAAGGGGGGCATCGTCTCGATGACACTGCCGCTGACTCGGGAATTCGCACCCAATGGGATCCGGGTGATGGCGATCCTTCCCGGTATTGCTGATACGCCCCTGCTGGCCAAAAATTCACCCGAGGTGCTGGACCGACTGGCAAAACAGGTCCCCTTTCCACCGCGTCTGGCCAAACCTTCTGAATTCGCTGCCCTGGCCTGTCACATCGTGGAAAATCCCTACCTGAACGGCGAATCGATCCGCCTGGATGGGGGATTGCGCATGGGATTCGGTCGAAAATAGCGGTCCATTATATTGACAGTCCGCTGTCTGCACAGAGGGAAGCAGCAGCCGGCCTGTCACAGCAGAAGGGTGTGCAAAGACACGCAGCAGACAATCAACAGTAACCAGTTAGCCGTGACGGAGACCACAGCAGATGGAATTCAGATTCACAGAGAAGGAAGAACAGTTTCGACAGCAGATCCGGATTTTCGTTAAGGAAAACATGCCCAGGGGGTTTATCGGTCACCGCTTCTGGGACGAACAGCATCAACCCAGCTGGGATTTCGGCATGGCCATCGCGAAAAAACTGGCCGAGAACAAGTGGCTGACCATCAACTGGCCAAAGGAATACGGCGGTATGGGGGCATCCAACTGGGAAAAGGCGATCATGACCGAAGAGGTCGGTTACTGGGGCATCCCGGGAACCAGCATGGGCATCAGTGGCACCCGCTGGGTTGGTCCATCCCTGATGGCTTATGGAACCGAAGAGCAGAAAAAAAAGTATGTGCCGCTGATTGCGGCAGCAGATCCGGACGGAGTCTGGTGCACAGGCTACAGCGAACCGGACTCCGGTACGGATCTGGCCAGCCTGCAGACCTATGCCGAACGGGTCGGGGATGAATATATCATCAATGGGCAAAAGGTCTGGACCAGCTGCGCCCACCATGCACGCTGGTTGTGGATGATCTGCAGAACCCGGCGGGATGTCCAGAAAAAACACCAGGGTCTGAGTCTGTTCATCGTTGACATGCAGAGCAAGGGCTTGAAAGTGAACCCACTGAAAACCATCATCGGGGGACATGTTTTCAATGAACTGTTCTTTGACGATGTCCGGGTGCCGGCTAAAAACCTGGTCGGGATCGAAAACAAAGGCTGGTCCCACCTGATGCAGTCCCTGGCATTTGAAAGAAGCGGGGCCGTCGGCATTGTCGGCTCCCTGCAGCGGATTTTTGATGAATTGGTCCAGTACACCCGGGAAAGTGGGCAGTTTGAACAGGCGGACATCCAGCAGCAGTTGACCGATCTTGCGATCGATCTTGAAGGTGCCCGCATGCTGGGATACGAAGCCATCTGGAAGTTGGAGCGGGGTGAGAAACTGACCTATGAACCATCCAGGGACAAGGCCAACACCGATGTGCTGACGGAAAAACTCAGCCGGATCGGCATGGATATCATCGGGGCTTACTCCCAAATCGATGTGAACAGCAAAGAATCCCCCTGGACGAAGATTGATGGGGCTCTGGAGCATATGTACTATCACAGCATGGGCATCGCCCTTGCGGCAGGTACCACCGATACACAGAGAAATATTGTCGGGCAGTTCGGGTTGGGGCTGCCACGTTCTTATTAAATGATGCTCAGGTATGATTTACAACCTTCCTTGCAATGCTCAATTCGGAGAAATGCGCCGATGAGCGCAGGATCTGGGTTAAGAGGCTGAATGAACAACCTGGCAACCGTCACCATCGCCTAAGAGGAGTCACATGGCAGATAGCTTCGTCATTACTGAGGAAATGAAATCCATGCTGGGATGGGAATCCGAGCCCTGGATGTTTGAAGTGACCCGCACCAGTGTCCGGGCTTTTGCCAGGGGCGTCGGCTATTCCGACCGGACCTATTTTGATGTGGAAACCGCAAGAAAGGCTGGGTACCCGGATCTGCCGGCCCCACCCACCTATCT
The DNA here is from genome assembly GCA_018830885.1 of bacterium. GTDB lineage: Bacteria > SAR324 > SAR324 > XYD2-FULL-50-16 > XYD2-FULL-50-16 > JAHJRI01. The sequence goes on from JAHJRI010000437.1 coordinate 23,212, forward strand.
GGGGACGCCTGTCTTTATACCCGGTGAGAGTGATGATACATTCTCCTCACCGCCCGGTTTCAATCTGGATTTGAAACACGGTCTCAAGGGTCTGCTGGATGGCGGAACCGACACCGAATACCGGGCCACCATCTGTGCCGGTGATACATTGAACTGTGTCAGAAAGCTCACCAACCTGGAGGCCAAGAACAGTAAAAGCCTGGGCGATTTTTTGATCGTTACCAGCGAATTTACCTTTACCAATCAGAATAATGTCATTGTAGCCGTGCAAACGGCACGTGGCATCTTTTATTAGAACCGGAGGGATCAGCATGTCAGTCACATGGGAGAATATTCAGACCGGCGCCAAGTTACCGGAACTTGTAAAAAGACCGGGCGTGACCCAATTGGTCAAATATGCGGCCGGCTCAGGGGATTTCAATCCCTTGCATCACGATACCCGTTTTCCCCAGGCCAAAGCCATCGGCTCAATCATTGTGCACGGACGGTTCAAATATGCCGCCCTGGGCGAGTGTGTCTCCAACTGGCTGAACCACCAGGGACGAATCAAAACGATTTCCTGTCAATACCGGGGTATGGATTTTCCGGACAGCGAGATCACCTGCAAGGGAACCGTTGTCAAAAAGTGGGTTGAAAACGGCGAAAAACTGGTGGAACTTGAGGTCTGGACCGAAAACAGTGACGGTAAACAGACAACCCCCGGCAAAGCGATTGTGGTCTTTTAGAACGAACCGTTGCGGATCCTGAAGGGATGTCACCCAATCAACCGCTCTGCAGAAGGCGGTGAGGGGATCAACCCCATGCTCCGCAAATGGACGACCCCGCAGCCAGATGGGAAAATCAGTCATTCTTCCGGGCTTGACCCGGAAACCAGAAACATGCGTGACCGGAGTCCGGTTCTGCGCTGCCATCTTCGCGCAGTCAGTACCGGGATGATGGGACGAAGCATCCTTCGGGGAATGAAACCCGGAGAGATTTAAACCAAATCAGAGGGATTCCAATGGATTTTGCCTTCGCAAAAGAACATGACATGGTGAAAAAGTCCGTGAGGGAATTTTTCACCAAGGCCTGTCCCAAGGACCGGGTCAGGGAACTGAAGGACGATGCCCGGGGCTATGACCCCGGTATGTGGAAAAAAATGGCGCAGCTCGGTTACCAGGGACTGGTAATACCGGAACAGTATGGCGGTCTGGAGGGAGATTTCCTGGAACTGATGATCTTCATGGAAGAAACGGGACGGAATATCGTTCCCTCGCCTTTTTTCTCCACCGTGGTTCAGTGCGGCCTGGCGCTGCGTGATTTTGGCACAGCTGCCCAGCAGGAGGCCTTTTTGCCGGGGATCGCCGAGCAGGGGGATATCTGGTCATGGGCCCATACCGAAAGCGGGGCCACGGAAACGGCAGCCGAAATCCAATTGACCGCCGTAGAGGAGGGCGACGACTATATCCTCAACGGAACCAAGCTTTTTGTGCCCTTTGCCAATTCAGCGACGTTCTATCTGGTATCAGCCCGCACACAACCCGATTCGGCAGGGGACACCGGGCTCTCGCTGTTTGTAGTGGATGCCGGCAGCGCTGGCCTTGAGCTGACACCGATACCCACCACGGCCCATGACAAACGGTTCGAAGTCCGCTTCAACCAGACCCGTGTTCCCGCCGCCAACATACTGGGGGAAAAGAACGGGGGCTGGACCGTGATTCAATCCATCATGCAGTCCTCGGCCATCCTCAAGGCAGCCGAAATGTCCGGTGGCGCACAGGCGGCCCTGCAATTGACAGTCAACTACACCCGGGAAAGGAAGCAGTTTGACAAACCGCTGGGATCTTTTCAAGCGATTCAGCATCGTCTGGCGGACCTGCTCACCCAGGTCGAGGGTCTCAAATACCAGGTTTATCGGGCCGCCTGGCTGCTCAGCCAGGGCACACCTTCCGACTATCTCATCTCGGCCGCCAAGGCAAAAGCCAATGCGGTCTATCACAACGTGTGTCACCACGGGGTCATTATGCACGGGGCCATCGGCTGGACGGAAGAGATGGACATCGGACTGTACCACATACGAACACGTGCGCTCACATTTGACGGTGGCGGATCCGGCCTGCACCGCCAGAAAATGGCAGAGGTGCTGCGAAACCGGCAACCCGATTTCATGACCCTTTATGAATCATAGGAAGGCCACCCACAGAGTCGATTCCAGGGACCGTAAAGGGGATCCCGCGTAAGGAAAGGCACGATTCGCCACTTTTTTATTTCCAACGGCGCGGGGACCGGTATATCATTGAACCACTCCCTCAAAGACAGACATGAAAGCTGTCGGACATGAGGTCAATGATATTCCGGTCCCCGCGCCGTTGGTGAAATGCTAACGGAACAGTTACAAAGGAAAACGGACGATGGAAAACATGCTGAAGGACAGGGTAGCGATTATTACCGGTTCTGGAAGAGGGATCGGTCAGGCGGCTGCCAGGATATTTGCCAGTGAAGGCGCCCGGGTCGTGGTCAGTGATATCGATGCTGAACCGGCGGAAGAGACCGTTGCTGCCATCCGAAAGGCCGGCGGTGAAGCCGTTGCCCATATCGGCGACGCCACGGCCCCCGAGTTCGCAGAAAGTATTGTGCAAACAGCGGTTAAGAATTTCGGAGGACTGCACATTATCGTCAACAACGCCGGTTTTACCTGGGACAGCACCATCCATCGCATGACGGATGAGATGTGGCATACGATTCTCACGCTGCACCTGGAAACGCCTTTCCGGCTCATCCGCGCGGCATCACCCTACTTTCGGGATGCTGCCAAAAGTGAGATGGAAGCCGGCGGTGTTGCGATTCCCAGAAAAATTGTCAATGTCTCCTCGACCTCCGGTACCAACGGAAATGCCGGTCAGGCAAACTACTCCTCTGCCAAGGCCGGTCTGATCGGCCTGACCAAAACCATCGCCAAGGAGTGGGGCCGTTTCAACATCCATTCAAACGCCGTTGCTTTTGGCTGGGTGGAGACGCGCCTGACCGCGGCCAAGGAAAAAGGGGGCGCCCTCGACCTGAAAGGGGAAAAGGTCAGACTCGGGATTCCCGAGGAGAAGCGACAGGCGCTGGTGAAGATCATCCCCATGGGTCGGCCCGGCACCGCCGAGGAAGCCGCCAACGTGATTTTCTATTTTGCCTCCCCCCTCTCAAACTATGTTTCCGGTCAGGTGATCGAAATGAACGGCGGCAGATAGACCCTTGCATGACCCAGGAGCGTTCAACGACAGGTTGAACGCCAGCCCGTCCCGGGACCCTGACGAACGTGGGCGCGATCTCACGCCGGCTGCCCGGGACCTATTGTTAATCATACAGTGATGAGGTTACCGTGATTGGTATCGTTTCGTACGGAGGGTATATCCCTCGTTATCGCTTAAATCGGGCATTGATCCTGAAGGCCATGGGGTGGATGGCGCCCGGCAATGCCGGTCTCGCCAGAGGTGAAAAAGCCGTGGCAGCTTTCGATGAAGACCCGATCACCATGGCCGTTGCTGCCGGGATGGATGCTCTGCAGGGCTTTGACCGATCACTGGTGGATGCCATCAGCTTTGCATCGACCAGTATGCCTTTTAAAGAGAGACAGAACGCCGGCATCATCAAGGAGGCTCTCGGGTTGAAAGACCAGGTCGGCAGTGCTGATTTCTGCAGTGGCATCAAAGGGGGCACCACGGCACTGTTGAATGCACTCAACGCTCTGAACGGTCCCGGAACCGGCACAGGCCTCGTCTGTGCAGCCGATATCCGCCTCGGAAAACCGGCCTCGCCCCAGGAGATGATTTTCGGGGACGGTGCCGCGGCGTTTCTGGTGGGCAGGAAGGACGTCATTGCCGAATTGAAGGGCTCCTTTTGCACCTCCCATGATTTTGTGGATCATTACCGGGGTGAATTTGCACGCTTCGATCGCCAGTGGGAGGACCGCTGGATCCGGGACATGGGCCTGACCAGGATCATTCCCGAAGCGATCAACGGGTTTCTGGCTGCAACCGGCATGAAAATGGCGGATTTTTCAAAAGTGGTCTACCCGTGCCATTACTCGGCTGCCCGCAAACAGATCAATAAAATGTTTGGGATTGCACCGGAGGTCGACCAGAACCATTTTCAGACGGAGATTGGCGAAACCGGTACGCCGCATGTGCTGATCATGCTGGCCAATGCCCTGGAAACGGCCAGCCCCGGTGACAAGATCCTGGTCATCGGCTTTGGCAACGGTTGCGACGTTCTCAGTTTCGAGGTCACCGACCAGATCAGAAACCTGCCCGCCCGCAAAGGCGTCAGCGGCTCCCTGGCGAACCGCAGGGAGCTGGACAGCTACACCAAGTACCTGGTCTGGCGGGATATCCTGACCGTGGACGCCGGTCTGCGCATGGAGGAGGACCTCTGGACACGCTGGTCCGCCCTCTGGCGAAAACGTAAGGAGGTACTGGGGCTCATCGGCAGTCGCTGCCTGAAATGCGGGACGGCCCAGTATCCCCCGCAAAGGGTTTGCGTGAATGCCGAATGTGGCGCAATTGACAACATGGAGGACTATGGTTTTGCGGACAAGACGGGGACCATCGCCAGCTATACTTCTGATAACCTGGCCGCATCCATCGATCCACCGGCTAAATACGGTCAGATCGAATTCGCGGAAGGGGGCAAGTTCATGTTTGACCTGACCGATTGTGACCCCGATGACATTCAGACCGGAATGTCGGTCAGCCTCAGTTTCAGGCGGAAATACCACGACAGCAGGCGGGATATTTCGGGCTATTTCTGGAAAGCAGTACCAATGATAAAGGAGAACTAATATGGCAGAAGGAATACGAGACAAGGTGGCCATCCTGGGAATGGGGTGCTGCCGGTTCGGGGAACGCTGGGAATCCAGTGCCGAGGATCTGATGGTCGAATCATTTTCCGAATGCATCCAGGATGCCGGCATCGACAAGAAGGAAATTCAGGCCGCCTTCACGGGAACCTACAACGACGAGGTCAATGTGGGTAAATCGGCGGTGCCGACTGCCCTGGCATTGAAACTGCCTTACATACCCGTCACCCGGCTGGAGAACTATTGTGCCACAGCCACGGAAGCGTTCCGGGCAGCCTGCTACGCAGTGGCAGCCGGGGCCTATGACATTGTGCTGGCGATCGGTACCGAAAAGCTGAAAGACACCGGCTATGGTGGTTTGCCCTCCGGTGCCGGTGCCGGGGTCAATGCCTTCATGAACGGACCCAACTCAACTGCACCGGGCGGTTTTGCCCAGCTGGCGACGGCCTATGCCGCCAGGCACAATATGCCGATGAGCAAGATCAAGGACGCCATCGCCCATATCTCGGCCAAAAGCCATGCCAACGGGGCGATGAATCCCAAGGCTCACCTGCGCAAGGCAGTCTCGGAAGAGCAGATCAAGGCTGCCCCCATGATCGCCTATCCCCTGGGTCTATTTGACTGCTGCGGGGTCAGCGACGGATCCGCCGCCGCCATCGTGACCACGCCGGCGATCGCCCGCAGTATCAAGAAAAACCAGCCGCTGATTACCGTCAAGGCAATCCAGGTCGTGGCTACCTCCGGTGAGGAGAGCATCGCCAACAACTGGTCCGGCGCCGGTTTCGTGACGACCCAGAAGGCTGCCCGTATGGCCTATGCGGAAGCCGGCATCAAAAATCCCCGGGAGGAGCTGAGCATGTTTGATGTGCACGACTGTTTCTCCATCACGGAATTTGTCACCATGGAGGACCTCCATATCTCCCCGGTCGGCGGGGCCTACGATGACGTCATGAGCGGGTTTTTCGACCTGAATGGCACCATCCCCTGCCAGATCGACGGTGGTCTGAAGTGCTTTGGACACCCCATCGGGGCTTCGGGCCTGAGGATGATCTATGCCATGTACGAACAGTTTCTGGACCGGGTCCCGGACGAAAGAAAGATCAAAAACCCCCGTTTCGGTCTGACCCACAACCTGGGGGGAGCCCCCCACCGGAACGTCGCCGCTATCTCCATCATCGGCCGCGGCTGAAACCCGGCTCATCCAAATCCGCGCAGCTTGCTGTAAAGTGCGACAAACCGTGAAATGATCTCTTTCCACGGTTTGTCACAGCCAGTTTGACCCTGGCCTTTCCCAGTTTCAGTCGATGCCGCGGCCCGTATTGAATCCGTCGTGTACCGCATCAAAGGCCAGTGCGATGCGAATTGTTCTAAACCCGGATATGCCAGGCCATTAACCAAATCATATAAGACTCCGATGAATCTGGCAGGGGAAGGTTTCATCCGGATTATAAAATCCGATGAACCAAGAAGAGGTTCGTTTCAGGTTTCACGTGCTGAGACCTGGGAAAACCAATCCAAACATCCTGAAGCCCCCCGATGAACTCTTCAAAAAGGGCTCAACCAGATCTCTCCGATCATCATTCCGTGAAACCGGCTGAGCATCCCCGGTTGGATCAGCCCACCCGGAAAGCGCCGATGGGGATATTGGTCTGGATATTCTCAATGACAATATCGCAGGCACTGACAATATGGTTCTCCATCAGTTTCCGCGCTGATTCGCCATCTCCTCCTTTTATTGCCTGCAGGATTTCCTCGTGGGTATCGAGATTCTGATAGAATCCCCTGAAGGAGAGAAACCAGTAGTTGGTAAACTTGATATGTTGAGCGATGAGTTTCATCAGTTTCTTGTTGCCGCATCTGCGGTTGATCGCCCCGTGAAACTGTTTGTTCCGTTCATGCCACTTGTGGACATCGTCGTCTGTCACCAGCCGGTGTTCTGCCTGGATCTCTTCCAGTTTTTGAATATCCACGGCTGTCATGTTCTTTGTCGCCAGTTTGGTGGCATATCCCTCCATCATCCCCACGATCTCATATTCGGACCGGATCCTTTCAATCGTAATGGGGGCAACGGTCGCACCTTTGTAAGGTTCGATCTGCACCATACCAAAGGATTCCAGACGGGCCAGGGTTTGACGGATGACCATCCGGCTGACCTTGTAAGCTTCCGCCAGTTTGGCTTCGATCAGGTGCTCATGGGGTAATTTGTTACCCGCATAGATCTCTTTACAGAGAAGACTGGTGGTCCTTTCCACTTCAGCCTGAAAAATCGTTATTTTACTGCCTTTTTGACTCATTTGGGTTTTCGCCTGCGTCTTTGGTTGTTTCAAATGCTGGACTGAGTGAACAAATTAGGATTTTATGGTTTTTCTGTCTAGGAAAATTTCCCGGCAAACCTGTTTGATCAACTGATCCGGTGGCCTGTCTTTGTTTATTCATAATTGTTAACAATTTTGCGGTATTGTGTCAATCAGATTATCCATCCTGGATCGGCGCAGGTTCTAAACCGTGATGGCCCAATACCGGTCCGCATTAAAACAATCGACCCCCTTTCCTGTTTATTGCTTTCCCTGGATAACGGACTGTCGCATCTGGCATAAATTCAATTTGATCAGCATTCAGACTGTCCTCTGTCTGAAAGGGGAAGCGGTCGTCTTTCCCTTTGTCAGAGCGTGTCACAGGCATTGACAGGGACAGCTCTTGAGCCTGCTTTGATCATATTGTTTACAATCTTCAACGGGCCTGTTACCCCCAACACGATTCAACTCATCCATCCACCTTCTCTTCGCGAGCGGTCATCGGATCGTTGTCACCGCCCCCTGCAGCGTATCGAGATCCCGGTGAAACCTGGCTCCCATGACAATATGGTCTCAATGCCGTTAACTTAAGGCCACCTTGATTAATTGGAACTCCGTCAGCATCCAAGGGTTGATGTTTCAAGAACCCTGGAAGCCAGGGAGGGCTATCCGTAGCGCCAGAGTGAACTCGTGCGCTTCTTGAAAGATCAACCCTTTGGTGTGGTACGTTCGATCATTTTAATAAGTCAAGATGCCCTTAAGTTAACGCTATTGAATAGTAACTATATTTTTAAAAACAGACAGTTAGACGTATTTTCTACAACATCTGTTAAATTGTTGTATAGAATGGGGATACCCCCGGACAGTCTTAAACTGATCCCGCACCATTTGATGAAAACAGGAGAGTGAAATGAATGTTGCAGCAATTTTTGGATGGTTTATTCCGGCGGATGTGCGGTCGGATTCACTGAGATACTGGAAAGCGAAGCAGATTGTCGGTATCGGGCTATTTGCTTCCGGCATGCTTTTTTTGAACGCTTTCCGCCCCATGGCCAGGGGACATTTTGGGGAAGGCGTCGCCATTATCATCATCAGTCTGTTGATGCTGAGCGCGGTTTTTCTGCTGAAATTCACCGGTTCGGCCCTGATTTCAGGCAACAGTATCTTAACTGCCTTTTTTGTATTAATGCTTATTTTGATCGCGACCGATGACCAGGCAACCAGTCCGGACTTAATGAACCTGATCTTTATCGTCATCCTGGGATTTATCCTGGTGGGATTCCGGTTTGGTCTTTTCTGGGGGGCTGTGGCTGTCTGTACCGTCGTCGGGACCCTGATTCTCAAACAAAACGGGTATGGTATCGAGCGTGCATTAACCGCTGAGGAGATAAATATTATCGTCGGCTATGGGGTGATTATGCTGGTTGGCACCGTCCTTTCCGCTCTGAATGAGTACAGCAGTTCTAAAAATCTGCTGGGCTTTGAAAGGGAGAAAAACCATTCCCTGCAGCAGACCGCCAGCATAAAAACCGCCCTGGAATGCACAAGACAGGTCCTGGATGCGGCCGCCCGTTCTGATTTTTCCAAAGAGATCACGGATAGTTTCGAGGGTGACCTGAAAGAACTGAAATCCAACGTGAATCAACTGATCCGGATGCTCAGCAACACCATTGCCAGCGTCAAAACCATCAGCACCCGGATCAGTGATAGTGCCGGTGAATTCAGTAAAGCGGCCGGGACATTGACCGAAGGCAATGCACAACATGCCGCCAGCCTGGAAGAGATCACCGCTTCCATGAATGAAGTGGAAAGCCGCACAAAAATTAACGCCGACAATGCGATTCAATCCCAGCAACTGGCAAATCAGACCCTGGACATTGTTGAACAGGGAAATACGCAGATGAAACAGATGTTGACCTCCATCCAGGAGATCAGCTCCACCAGCACGGATGTTGCCAAGGTTATCAAGGTGATTGACGAAATTGCATTTCAAACCAATCTGCTGGCCCTGAATGCTGCAGTGGAAGCAGCCAGAGCGGGGAAATACGGCAAGGGGTTTGCTGTCGTGGCCCAGGAAGTCCGGCAACTCGCCGGGCGGAGCGCCGAGGCAGCGAAGAACACCACCGCTTTAATCGAAACGTCAACCAGAGAGGTTGCCAAAGGGGTTCAGAATGCGGACAAAACGGCCGAAATCTTTCATCGTATCTCGGAAAGTATTGAAAAAGTAAACGATCTCGTAGGCGAGATTGCAGCCGGGTCGGAAGATCAAAGAAACGGGATCGCAGAAATTAATAAGGGGTTATCCCAGGTGAACCAGGTTGTGCAGGGAAATGCATCGGTCTCGGACCAGACTGCATTGTCATCCAGGGCCTTATCCGCCCAGGTGGCTCTTCTGAACCAGACACTGAGCGAATTCAAGCTGACAGTTGCCCCGGACACCCTGGAATTGAATCAGGTCGCTGTGGATAGAAGATCCAAAAAGGTCCCGTTGCCACCGGTTCCCCAATTTGACCGCAAAGAAGACAAAAAGAAGGATCCCGGGAGAAAAATTGTCCTTGATGATGACGATTTCGGTAAATACTGAGTATCTATTCAGGTTTCACTATAGACCCTGAGAAAAAGGGGTGAATCGTTACCATAGGGATACCGGAACTGAAAACACAACTTGTCCGGGATTTCACTGGATAGTCAAACTGAGCGATGGCTGGTCCTGGTAAAAATGTACCTTTGTATTTGATTTTAGGGAACAATTGTGATTTAATAGACAATGTCATTTAGTTAAGCCGCTTGCTGCGTGTCTGTGATGGACCCGTTTGAATTGCTTGGAGAAGTATCTTAGATGAGCTTAACCAAGCGAAGCGGCCGAGGGCCCAATTGTCTGAGCAAAGCGAGTTTTGGGCTCTCAGCGAAGCAAGTTTTAGATCATCTTGAAACGGATCCGCAATTGAAACGGGTCCATTGCAGACGCGGGATTTAAAGCTTAACTAAATGGCA
>JAHJRI010000438.1 GCA_018830885.1 bacterium
ATATAGTTTTCTACATCCTTTTCGTCATCAAAATTCACTGAAATAGCACATTTAGCGTTTTTCCCCTCTACTCCTTTATTTCTGCTAACTAACACGCTATTTGACTGAAACTACCTGATTTGGGAAACTCGGATACACCCGAATTTTGATGGCCAACGTTCTCGAAAGTGTTGGTTTGCTGAAACGCATCGCCTACTGGTGCATCATCAAAACCGGTGGTACCTACAAAGGGATCCTGTATGGGATCATGTTCGCCGGGATCATCCTGAACCTGCTGGTGCCCGCCCAGGCGGTTATTCCCCTGGCAGCATTCACCTTCGGGATCTGCAAGGCGCTGGACCTGGGGCAATCAAAAGCCTCGGCCGGGATCATGCTGGCCGGTGCGATGGCAGCCCTGATGCCTCTGTTTTTCTTTTACAACCCTAACTTTGCGGTCATCCCGGGAGCGGCCAGTTCAGTCTACAAGGAACAGATCACCTGGGTGATGTATTTTTATCACAATCTCCCGAATATCGCCTGGTCATTTTTCATGATTTTCCTGATCTCGAAAATGTTCAAGCCTGAAAAACCCATCGATGCCAAGGCCTTTGTCCAGGGTGAATACAAGAAGCTCGGAAAGATTTCCATACCGGAAAAAAAGAGTATTTTTGTCACCCTCCTTCTGTTTGCCTTCATGTTGACGGCCCAGTTTCACAAGATCAACATTGGTTGGGGATTTGCCCTGGCGGGCTGTATGATGTATCTACCTGGGATCAACATTGGTACGGAAGATGATATCAAACGCATCCCCTTTTCCCTGGTCTTTTTTGTTACGGCCTGTATGGCCATCGGCGTCGTCGCCAATGTTCTCGGCTTCGGAAAAATCCTGGCCGCTACGGTCATGCCTCTGATGCAAAACAGTGGCGAAGCAGCTTCCCTGGGTCTGGTCTGGTTCATGAGTGTCGCAGCGAACTTTCTGATGACACCGCTGGCCATCTGGGCATCTTTTTCAGCCCCCCTGGCCGACCTGGCAATGAGCCTGGGTATCGATCCCCGTGCCTTTTTCTATACCATCTTCCAGGGTACGGATCAGATCATCATGCCCTATGAGTATATTCTGGTCCTGATCTATTTCTCTTTCGGTCTGATCACGATAAAGGACTTTGCAAAATTCTTCAGCGTCAAAATGGTACTGAACATCATTTTTATTGTTGTGATCATGGTTCCCTGGTGGAATCTGATCGGACTGCTGTAAAACAGAGAGGCCGATCACAAAACGTGGTCGGCTTTTCTGTTCGGGCTACCAACTCCCCTATCCGTAACATCTCAGTTGATTCCTGTTTCACAAGTGATCGAATAGCCAATACCCCCCAGCTCGTGACACTATCAAAATAAATCCCAGTAAGGATCCATTTTTAAAAAAATCGAAGCAATTCCCCTTGGAGAAGTACGGTTTTTTATTTCTGGACTCACTTCTATGCACAGGACACCCGCATAGATGGACCACTGGTCTCCTTAAAATTGTGGTTGTCCTGTAGTGTGGATTTTCTGAATTTACATATAAATACATAAAATCTGATGAAAACTATTCCAGAAATATCGTTTTCAAGATCAAACCGCAAAGAAATTGATTTCGACGTTTTCACACTGCAAAGTCTGTTTGCCAGAAAAGATAAAATGGAAATTGCCCTTGATGAGCCTCATCGAGTCGGTTTTTACCATATTTTATATATCACCGAGGGCAGAGGTACCCACTATGTCGATTTCCAGCCCTGCCAGTTTCAACAGGGCAGTATTGTTGTTATTGCCAAAGGTCAGGTGCAGTCCTTTGAATTGGCCGATGACAGAGATGGCTTTTTGATCCTGTTTACAGAGAGCTTTCTTTTAAAGAACCTGATTCACTCTGATGTTCTTTCATATCACAGCCTGTCTAATTCCTACTTCCACTCACCGGTGATTCAAACAGAAGCGACCCACCATCATAGTTTTGGCAATATCTTCAAGGAAATCTACGATGAGTATGGTTTACCGGATGATTACATTAAAGAGCGTCTGCTGCGCCTGCTGTTGAAAGTGATCCTGTTAAAAGCCGAAAGAATCATTCGGCGCACAACGCCACAGGAAGGAAATAGTGACTGGTTCACAACCTTTGGTCTTTTTAAAAACCATCTTGAACAATCTCATCATCAAACCAGGAATGCAGAAGACTATGCGGACATGTTAAACATCTCATACAAGCATTTGAACACAATCTGTAAATCGATCACCGGCGACACAGCCAAAAAGTGTATCGATGAATTTGTGGTATTGGAGATCAAACGGCAACTGGCCATTTCCGATGTGTCCGTAAAAGAATTGACCTATTTTTTTGGATTTGATGACCCCTCCAATTTTGTGAAGTATTTTAAAAAACACACGTCCCTGACACCTCTTTCATTCAGGCAATCCCTCAAAGTATAATCTCCCGTTCAAAATTTACCATTTTTTTCAGGAATTTACCTTTATTCCCAAGCTCGCTGAGGTTACCATTATATGAATGGGTCGGTGTGGTTTGACCTTAATCAGATAGATACTCTAATAATAACACAGAAATAGAATGGCAAAACAACAGACAGTCGCTGTCATCGGCAGCAGTGGACAGATAGGCTATGGGCTAAGCCGGGCTTTATTGAAACTGAATCATCGGGTCGTCGGCGTGACCAGAAAAAGAAGTGCCACCAACGGGGCAAAACTCAGTGAATTGGAGAGTCTTGGCGCTGTCGTCAAAGAATGCGGCGATTATGCCGACGTTGCTACTCTTGCAGATATACTCAAAGGCTGCGATACGGTGGTGGTTGCCATGAGGGCCAATGCGAAGCGAATCCGGCAGACCGAACCGCGGATTCTCGAAGCAGCGTTAAATGCCGGTGTAAAACGGTTTGTTCCCGATGA
>JAHJRI010000439.1 GCA_018830885.1 bacterium
AATCCGCAAGCTGATCGTGCAGTTCAATTGTTGTGTAACCGTTTGAACGAAACGGAGACGATCTATCCGGGGACAAATTTTAAGCTGAACTTCGAATTGGTATCAAATTAAAGTCCCCCAATTCAGGAGTTCTGAATTTATGTCCATTTAACAGAATCAAACCATTTACACCATACTTTAATTTCACTGTTTTGTCAGAACCTGGCCGTAGGTCGCGGATGACATGTTTCCGGCGTCGATTGCCAGCTGACCGTTGACCAGGACGTAGGGAATACCTTGTGGCTTTTTCTGTGGCTCCTCGTAGCTGGACATCGCAGACACCGTATCCGGGTTGAACAGCACCAGGTCCGCTTCGAAATCAGGTGTAATTTTCCCCCGGTTTTTGATGCCGAACGTTTCCGCCGGCAGTTGTGTCATTTTGTGGATGGCCTCCTCAAGTTCCAGTACACCCTTTTCCCTGACATATTTACCCAGGATTTTGGGAAACGTGCCGGTCATTCGTGGATGTGTTTTATTGGGCCCGAAACCGGGGATTCCGTCTGAACCGATCATGGTGTGGGGGCTTTTCATGATACGCTCAATATCCTCGTCTGACATGGAAAACAGGATAATCGTCGTGTCGAACCCGTCAGCCAGCAGTTCCAGAAACATATCCATGGCGCTCTTTCCATTCTCGTCCGCAATCGCTGCGATGGAGCGGCCCATGAGTTCGGGGTGGGACGAGGAAGCTGAGATGACAATATTCTCGAAACCAGTGCCCAGGGCCAAGTTTTCCCAGGTGGTTGAGGATTCCCTGCTTAATTCTCTGGAGACCGTTGCACGAAATCCGGGATCCTGCAGTTTTTCAAAGATCGAATTGTCGGAGAGCATCGCCGGAGGGAGGAGTGCGGGTAGTACCGTGCTGCCGGCCTCATATGGATATTGATCGCAACTGACAGCAAGGCCCCCTGCCCGGGCCCGATCCATCAATGCCAGCGTTTCCACGCTTCGGCCCCAGTTGTTTCGACCCGTCAGTTTGTGGTGGGATATATGGACAGGCATTTCGGCGCGTCGACCAATCGTCAGTGCTTCTTCCATTGCTTCAATAATAGCCCTGCCTTCACTTCGCATATGGGTTGTATACAGCCCGCCGTGTCGAGCTGCCACAGCAGACAGTTCAACCAGTTCTTCCATTTCGGCGTAGATACTCGGTGCGTATATTAAACCGGTGGAAATACCGAAAGCGCCCGATTCCATGGCTTCAGTCGCCATGCGCTTCATTTTGTCCATTTCCGCTGCTGTCGGTGGCCGGTTTTCCATACCCATCACAGCAAACCGCAGGTTGGAATGACCCAACAGCGGCGCCACATTCGGACCGGGGCCGGTATTTCGTACCTGCTGCAGATAGTCACTCATAGTGGATACGTCCCAGAACGATCTGTGCAGATGGTTTCCGCCAAAGTTTCCCATCATGCCTTTGATGTACTGATCCTTGTTATCACCCAGCGGCGCACCGCTGACGCCGCAGTTCCCGACAACGACAGATGTTACACCCTGTCGGACCTTCTCTTCGGCCTGTGGACGGATCAAGACCAGAAAGTCATCGTGGGTATGGGTGTCTATGAAGCCGGGTGCAGTGACGAGACCGGTTCCATCGATGATTCGTTTTGCAGATTCTGTTGGCAGACTCCTGTCAACTGCCCTGATTCGACCATCCTTAATGCCCAGATCCGCGATGAAGCCGGGACTGCCGGTTCCGTCAACAATTTTGCTGTTTTGAATCAGAATATCAAATTGATCGGACATGGCTTATACCGTTCGGTTGCAGGTTAGTAGCACTTCAATGAGATTTAGGATCCAACAAAAGACAACCATATAAAGACGGTATTGTCAAATCACAAAAATGAGTGCGCCCCGGCACAGGAAAAATCGTGCCTGTTTCTGTGTCTACTCAACTTTTAACTGGACGATTCGTGTGTGCCCGAAGTGAACGGGAAGTGTTTTTTTTTGCTATAAAATGGTCTTTTCAAGACCGGGATTCGGGCTGGAGTTTTCTTTGCAGATCAATTATACTTTCGTCATGAAATCGGTGTGTTTTCAAGTACCAAATCATGAATAGATCTTTTCTCTCATTGAAAATTGTTTTTAAACCGGTAGAAAAAAAATGATCTCATAGAAGATGTTGATTGGTACGGAATTCAACTTATCGGGAAACACCAGAGAAGCAAAAACACTATGGAAATAGATACGGATCCGATATTTACAGATTTCGAGGAGGAAAAACCAACCGTTTTATTGGCGGACGACAACGAGCCGACATTGGCATTATTAAGGGAATATTTCATTAAGGCGAACGAAAAAGGGCATCTGGCGTGCGATATCATCCTGGCGAACAACGGCCAGGAGGCAATCGATCTGATCGATACCTTGCAACCGGAAATCGTCATCTGCGATATCAGAATGTCTAAAAAAAATGGATTTGAAGTCCTTGAACATTTTAAAAACTGGAGTCGAAAACAAAACCCGTATTGTTTCTTCTGTTTTATGTCGAACATGGAAGAAGAAAAAGCCCGTGCTTTTAAAGCAGGGGTTGACGGATTTCTGGCAAAGAAAGCCCTGGATTATTTTCCGTTTACTTTGCAGCTTAAATCCTGGTTAAGACTGGTTGCATTTGAAAGGAAATATGGTGGGCTGTAACGCTCAGAAACGCAGATTGACCATCCTGGAGCGATGGCGGCTTGTCTTTAATCAGTGCTGCGAACTTTTCCGTGATCCGTTTCTGCAAACCATGGTCCATCAATATAGATTCTCATCCTGGACCGTTGACGGTGATTTTTTAAAAGAAGAGGCCACTCCGATAAGCCAAAAAATCGTCACCCCGGACTTGATCCGGGGTCCAGATGGTTATGGTTTAACTGGATTCCGGATTTCGCTGGAACAACGGTTGAGGGCGATTTTTGACTTTTCGGAGGGGACTGAAAGAAGTTAAACCCAGATTCAGAAAGCTGATCCGCATGGTGATCCCATAAAAGGACTTGATAAATGAATGAACAAAAAAAGATGAATCCCATCTATAAAATAACCCTGTTGTTTTCCATATTGCTTGTCCTGTCTGGTTGTGAAAAAGAAAGCCAGCCCTGGAATCCGGTCTTTGAGGAAACCAGTTTTGATTATATTAACACTGAAATAGACCGGTCATTGGTACTAATCGACGAAGCATATGCAGAAGCAGCAAAAAGCAAGCAACCCTCTATTCAAGAAAAACTGCAGCACGCCAAAGCCAGGCTTCTTCAAATAAAAGACTACTATGTTCCACTGACTACAGTCAGACAAAAAATATATGATGCCGAAAGATATTATCAATTGAATAATATCAAAAAATCAAAAAGTCTGCTGGAAGATGCAAAATCGATTGTTGCCTCATTGGAAGCAGCGACAACCAGCGAAAATTTTGACAAGGTCATTTTAGAAATAATTTCAATGATTAATGAAGTGATGGCGACATTTGACGGAGACTCAAAAACGAACACGACCCGCAAAATGAAAAAAGCCGGTGAGCATATTAATATGATCCTCTTGAAGGGCGATCTTGTGCTTTCAGAGATTAATTTTGAAAAGTGAATGCAACAGGTTGCTATCCCTGATCCAATCGAATGCGGTCACTCGAACAACCGCATCGACCTCTTCATTTCTCCACCGACGCTTCGGTCACCAGTGCATCAAATATCAATCCGACATTCGGGGGAACGGGAATCCCCTTTCTGCATCTGGCCGGAGGTCATGAGATCTGGCCGGAGGTCATGAGATCGTATCGCCCTCCGGTTGAGTCTGTTTTTGCCCACAGTATCAGTCATTCGAGAGTGAAAGAATATAGCCCGTTCTGGGATTGAGATGTCCCGCCAATACGGTTTGATATACGTGATCAACCTCAACAGGTCCATGGCTGCGTTCAATCAGTATCCAGTCATCAACAAATGCAACAAAGCGGGACCACACGCCTGCAAGCTTCTGCTGAAACCCGCTACCCCCCCACTCCTTGAGACGTTTTTCTGCCTGTGAAGGGGCAAAGAACAGCTGCGGTGGTGCGCCTGGCAAATCCCTCATCGAACCACCACCTTTATCCCAGTGTGCAGCCCCGACAAGACAACTGTATTTGAGCTGGTCATTGAAATGCAGATGCAGTTGTTTCAATAATACACTGTTACCTGCAAAATCAACGACAGTCGTAGCTGGTTTAGACGACAGTGCCGCGACCTGCTCATAGCTGATGACATCGTCGTAACAACCAAGCCCTTTAACAAATTCAAGATTTCCGGGAGACGTTAAACCGATAATCCGATAGTCCAATTGTCGCTCACTTCTGTTGTGATACAGGGAAAAAGCCGTACCGAGTGCCGTTTTACTTGATGCACTGGACAGTAGCAGTTGCCGGGCACCAAATAGATCATTATCAAAGAGGAAGTCATCCAGCAGAAATGACGTCGTGAACAGCGGGCGTAATAACATCTGCAATGCTTCTGTCTCCGGTTGGTACAACGGATCATTGGCACAGCGGACATATTGGTTATATATTTTTGAGAGCGACTGACGATGACTGGCACCATCCATCAGGCTGCTTGATGAAACCTGTTGGGGTTGGACTCTCAAATGGGTCGCCATCGGGTAATAGCCATAATATCGCTCGCCCGTTTTTACATCTTTGTTATCGGACACAACCACATCAGCAAATCCCCAGACCGGAATAACGCCCCACCCTGATTTTGCTGGAAAAAACGCCCAATATCGAAGCGTGTCCCCCATTGCCGCATAGGTAATATTGTTTGCAGTCATGGCAAACTGATCGACCTTCAGCAAAATCTCGCCTTTCGCCAGTGATTGCGCTTCAATATCCAACTGGGAATCAATTTGTGTTTGAGAAAAGTCATTTTTTTTAACAAGAAATGTATCACAATTCATTTGGTTATCCCTCCATCTGAGTTAACTTACAAGAGTCCGATGGTATCTATGGTACCCCGTTCCCGTAATACTTGTCTAAGCCTTTTTTTTCAGATGACAGCAGTCTCTCCCGCAGGCATGAACTAACAAACTGCAGGTTGACACGGCGACCGCCCTGTTAAGCTCTTTTTATCCCATCAACCCTGTCTTTTAACCAGGAATGACGATGACCCGGGAAGACCCTTGAAACAAATTCGCAGGGTGAGCCAGAGAGACTATTCAGGTTCGTTTTTAATATGAGAAAGGATCTATTTTTTCCATTGATTTGAATCGAAAGCCCCTCGACTTTAATCACACGAGAATATAATACAGACCGCCAGTGTCAAGGCAACTGTCCAATATCGGAACCAGCAGAAATCGGGGGACATGCACGCGTTACGTGTCCTCTGATTTCTGCGGAATCGAAGCAACAATCGCGACACGACTCTGGATTCTTTGAAGACTGGTATCACTTTGTAATGAAAATAGTAACTATTCAGCTGAATATCGCTAATAGGCCGAGACCTGTATGTAATTGAACTCATTCTCGGCAGGTGAGAAGCGAGGCTCGCAGCTTTGATCATGCCTGCCTCCGAGGGCGGTCATTCACATCGCCATCCTGGCGATGCTTAACCACTCCCAATCCGTTCAATCACATACAGGTCACGACCCTATTAACTCGGAAAAAGGGCTGAATAGTTACTGAAAATATAAAACAAAACCAAAAGAAAACTGTAATCAAATTGATTAATTTGGATTATTCTGTTATTCAATAAGGAATCGACAGTGTGCCAGCGAGCGCTGGCGATTTTTTCGGTGCCCACACGCCACAATTTCCTCCAAAGCAGACAATAATCGAAAGTGAGATGAAGATGGATGAGTTAATAGCAAGCGAAAACCTGAGCCAGGAACAGAAAATAAGTCAGTTTAAACAATTGTTTGAGCAACGGTTAGCCCTTTCGATTGGAAAGGATTTAGATCACTCCGATAAACTTGACCGGTTCAGGGCGCTTGCGTTTGCCGTCCGGGATGAGATGATCACCCGCTGGCTCGAGACACAGCAGACTTACTATGATGTTAATCCAAAAAGAATTTACTTCTTTTCCCTGGAGTTTTTGATCGGGCGCACACTCCGGAATTCTGTAATTAATCTGGAGTTGGAGGATGCTATTGGCGAAGCGTTGGACAGCCTGGGCATTTCATTTGAGGAACTGGCTGAGATGGAGTGGGACGCCGGCCTGGGGAACGGTGGTTTGGGAAGGCTGGCGGCATGTTTTCTGGATTCAATGGCAACACTGGAACTGCCTGCCTATGGATATGGCATTCGCTATGAATTTGGCATGTTCAGACAAAGCATTGTCAATCTGCAACAGCAGGAATTTGCAGATAATTGGCTGAGATATGGTAACCCCTGGGAAATCAGGCGGACGACCAGTAAATTTAAGGTCCATTTTATGGGTCGGATTGACACTTACAAAGATCGGGAAGGAATTCAACACAGTGAATGGGTTGACACAGAGAACGTGATTGCTGTTGCCTATGATGTCCCGATCCCCGGATTCAGGACCAAGACTGTCAACACGCTGAGACTTTGGGCTGCAGCCGCAACCCGTGAGTTCAACCTGCAGACTTTCAACGACGGTGACTATATCGGGGCCGTATTCGGTAAATTCCATTCTGAAACCATATCAAAGGTTCTCTATCCAAATGACAATAATTATGAGGGCAAGGAACTGCGATTGAAGCAGCAGTATTTTATGGTTTCAGCATCACTGCAGGATGTTCTTTTTCGCATGGAAAAGTGTGGGGATGATATCAGGAATCTGCCCCAAAAGGCCGCCATTCAACTCAACGATACCCATCCTTCAATTGCCATCCCGGAACTGATGCGGATTCTGGTAGATGAAAAGGATATCCCCTGGGAAGAGGCATGGGATATCACAACGAACACATTTGCCTATACCAATCACACGGTTCTGCCGGAAGCGTTGGAAAAATGGCCGGTTCCAATGCTGGAGAAAATACTCCCACGGCATATCCAGATCATTATTGAAATAAACCAGCGATTTTTAGACCTGGTATCAGCATCATTTCCGGGTGACTTTGAAAAAAGGGCCAGTATGTCAATTATTGAAGAAGGCCAGCCACAGAATGTTCGTATGTCACATCTGGCCATCGTTGGGAGTTTTTCTGTCAATGGCGTGGCGGAATTGCATTCAAGACTTCTCAGGGAAGGCGTTTTTAATCATTTTTATCAATTAACCCCATCTAAATTTAATAATAAAACCAATGGAGTAACCCCCAGAAGGTGGGTAAGACTGGCTAACCCCGGTCTGGCTCGGTTGATAACATCAAAACTGGGGGAAGAATGGATCAAGAATCTGGATCAATTAAAAGGCCTTGAGAATTTTATTGCAGATGAGTCATTTGTCAATGACTGGATTGAGATCAAAAGAGGGAATAAAAAGACCCTTGCCAACTACATCCTCAGAAAGTGCCAGATTGAGGTGAACCAGAATTCAATGTTCGATGTCCAGGTTAAACGCATCCATGAATACAAGCGCCAACTGTTAAATATTCTCCATGTCATCACACTTTATAATCGAATCAGATTTGATCAGGCAAAGGATATTGCGCCCAGAACGATCATATTTGGTGGAAAAGCAGCACCTGGTTATGTGATGGCCAAAAAAATTATTCACCTGATTAACTCTGTCGCCAATCTCATCAACAGGGATACAGCCATCAATGATCTGTTAAAAGTTGTTTTTATTCCGAATTATGGCGTTGCCACTGCAGAAAAGATCATCCCGGGGGCAGACCTTTCAGAACAGATATCAACTGCCGGAATGGAAGCTTCCGGAACCGGTAATATGAAATTTGCCCTCAATGGTGCATTGACCATCGGAACATTGGATGGAGCCAATATCGAAATATTGCAGGAGGTGGGGCAGGAAAACATATTTATTTTTGGAAAATCTGCCGAGGAACTGGTTGAGATAAAACAGCGGGGATATGACCCCAAGGCGATATATGACAATGACCAGGAGCTTCAAAGGATTCTGGATCAGATCAAGACAGGGTACTTCTCTCCAAGCCAGCTGACCCTGTTTGAACCGATAACCGATAACCTGTTGAACGCAGCGGATCCGTTCCTTGTATTGGCAGATTATCGGTCTTACATCGAGTGCCAGAAAAGTGTCGCTGAGCTATTCAAGAATGAGAAAAAGTGGCATCAGACAGCCATTCTGAACGTTGCTCGCATGGGGAAATTCTCAACAGATCGCACCATCCGGGAATATGCTTCGCAGATCTGGAACGTTGAACCCTGCCCGGTAAACAACAATCCATAATCCAATGTCATTAACTTAAACTAAACTTAAAAACCCGTGGCTGTTGTAAACCCGTTTCAATTGCGGATCCGTTTCTGGATGATCCAGGACCTGCTTCGCGCTTCGAAGCGGCAAGTTTCGCTTCTCACCCCCAAAACTCGCTTTACTCAAACAGTTGGGGTCTCGGATGGTTTGCTGCGCCTCCCTGGACCGATATTAGCCGCTCTCACCGCTGCACGATATGCACCCGGTGTTTTTCCACTCCAGCGCTTGAAGGTTCTAAAAAAGGCGCTGGGTTCGGAAAACCCAAGGCGCAAGCCGATTTCGGCAGCAGAGCTGCTATCGGTTTCCAGGGCGTCTCTGGCGAATTTATAGCGAACCTGATCCCGCAGTTCCAGGTATGTTGTCCCCTCGTCCTTCAGGTTTAACTGGAAGTTTCTGGGACTCATGCCCAGTTCATCGGCCAGGGACTCCATTTTCGGCAGACAGGTGATGCGCTCAGATAACAGCATGCTCACTTTTTCTGACAGAGAGCCGACCCCAATCAGTTTGCGGTAAAGATCCCGGGCATGGCCTTCAAACACGGAAAGCAGCTCTGAATTGGCGGTCCTGACCGGCAGTGTCAGGTACGATCTGTCGAAGTGAAGCGCGGTATGGGGCCTGTCGAACAATAGTCGGGAGCCCAGCAACCGGGTGTATTCCGAAACGTCTTCGGGAGCGGACCAGCTGAACTCAACTGCCGTAACGGGCAGTTTCTGTCCGGTCATTTCACAACTGTGGGTGACAATACTGGCGACCAGGTATTCCATAACGATCCGTTCCATTTCAGCGGACAGGTCTTTAACCGGTTTCCAGCAGTATGTCACGCTGTCCTCCGCAACGTTGACGGTCAGGCGGGTCACATTGCCCATGAGTCGATGGTAGGTTTGATACTTTTCCTGCACCTCCGCCATATTCCGGCAGTTCATCAAAACATAGCCGGCAATCCCAAAATCACTGAGTTTCATGAACCTGATGACTTGAAGACCGGTAAACGGGGTTCCGGTTTCTTGAGAGACCTGTCGAATTAACTGGAGCAGTTGTTCCGGTGCCGGCTGAAGCGCCGACAAGTCCATTTGTGTCAGATCGAGGTTCAGAATTCGATAAATCTCCTTTTCAGCCATGCCCTGTTTCTGGGCATACCGAATGACAGAAATGGTCAGTGCATGCAGAAAGATTTGATCAGAAGCCATATGTTTAATTGCTGTTGTCTGATGATAAGCACACGCGCTGCTGGATCGCAAAAATTTGCAGCAGGTTTGGGTTGTCCGATGTTGCCTGCTGCCAGAAGAGTGTAACGCTTATAAAGCCACCTGTCATTGATGAATCCAAGTCGTTATCATAAGGACCACTTTTGCATTGCGTGTTTGTTATGAAGCCATAGCAATTGCCTGGAGGAGTTGCATCGATGATCTTAACGAAGCGAAGCGACCGAGATCCCAACTGTCTGAGCAAAGCGAGTTTTGGGATCTCAGCGAAGCGAGTTTTAGATCATCTTGAAACGTATCCGCAATTGATAGGGGTTCATAACAAACACGGGTTTGCAGGCTTAAGTGAACGACATTGATTGATGAATCCATATTGCGTCTAATGTCATGATTTTGCCGCTGATGTCACTGCATTTTGTATTTAAGGGTTATAGGGTGTTGTTGAAACGCAGCAGGTGATTCGAAAACGGGGGACGCCAGCCGACTGGTTTTCATTCTTTGAGATTCAGCGGGACTCACACTCAATAGGGGGATGACAGGCAATGAACGCAAAAACGACGATTTTTTCAGCAAGAAAAATAATTACCATGAACAGAACCCGGCCGGAAGGGACAGCGGTGGCTGTTCGAGATGGCAGGATTCTGGGTGTGGGGACCCTGGAGGAGATGAAAAGCTACGGCCCCTGCACCATCGATAACCGGTTTGCGGAGCTGATCCTGACACCCGGTCTGATCGAAGCACACAGCCATGTCCATGAAGGGACCCATTGGGGATTTCCCTATATTGGATACTACGACCGCAAGGGACCCGACGGCAGAATATGGAAGGGGCTGAAGGATTTCGGAGAGGTCCTGGCTCGCTTGAAAACCCTGAATGATGCGATGACCGATCCAGATGAACCGCTGGTGGCCTGGGGATTTGATCCCATCTTTTTCGAAAAGGAGTGGTTGAACGTGTCGCATCTCGACCGGATTTCAACCTCCCGGCCGATTTTTATTTTTCATATCAGCGCTCATCTGGCAACCGTTAATACAGCGCTGTTGTCGCGGATGAACATCACCAAAGATACCGATGTGGCAGGGCTGGATAAGGGACCGGACGGTGAACTCACCGGTGAGCTGCAGGAGCCCTATGCCCTGCGATTGGCGGGCGATATCTACGAAAGGGTCGGCAACGGCGCCGAGATTGACCGGAACTGGATGACTTATGCCATTCAGGCCAAAAATGCAGGCTGTACCACCATCGCTGAAATGGCCTATGGGACACCTGGAAACCAGGCCGATCTGGATCGGTTGAAACGGATGATCGATGCTCCCGACTTTCCGGTGCGCATCAATCAGTTGTACCTCCCAATGATGTTTAACGTGGAGGATCATGACGAAGCTGCCCTGTGGGTGATCCGGCAGGCAGCACAGAGCACTGCGAAACTGCGGCTCGGCATCGTCAAGTACTTTCTGGATGGCTCCATTCAAGGATACACCGCCAGACTTCGCGAACCCGGTTATTATAAGGGAAATCCCAATGGCATGTGGTTGACACCGCCGGATGAGATGGTCAATACGCTGCGCTCCTATCACCGGCACGGGCTCAGTATGCACTGCCACTGCAATGGCGATGAAGCAGTGGATGTATTTCTCGATGCTGTGGAGAAGGTTCAGGCTGAAACACCCTGGTTGGACCACCGTCACACCGTTCATCACAGCCAGCTCACCAGTCCGGCGCAATACAGAAAAATGGCCCGACTGGGGGTCAGTGCCAATATCTTTTCAAACCATATCTACTTCTGGGGAGATAAGCACTTCGAAAGCACCGTCGGACCGGACCGCGCCCATCGCATGAATGCCTGCGAAACCGCCAGGCGAATGGGGGTGAACTTTACCATGCACAGTGATGCCCCCATTACCCCCATCAGCCAGATTCACTCGATCTGGGCGGCTGTAAACCGCCAAACCGCATCGGGACGGATACTGGGTGAGAATGAACGGATTTCCGTGGCGGATGCCCTGTATGCCGTCACCCTGGGTGCTGCATATACATTGGATATGGAGCAGGATATCGGCAGCATCGAACCTGGGAAACTGGCTGATTTTACGGTGCTGGGGGAAGATCCGTTTGAGGTGGCACCCATGAACATCAGGGATATTCCCGTCTGGGGAACCGTGCTGGGTGGAAAACCCTTTCCGTCCGCCATGGCTGACGCTGATAAGGAGAAAAAGAAATAACGCCGTGTTCCCCTGGCAAAAAGATACTGCACCCGGCGTTTTAGATTGATTTCATGATATCCGGTATTCCTGAAACAGATATTCAAGATCCCATTTAAGGGCCGGTATCAAATTTGGAAATTTGAATTTAACACGCTTTGGGCAAGTTGGTTATTTCAGCCGATTTCTTTTCTGTTCTCGGCCAAGAAGGATTTGAGTGAGTATCAATGACGCCAAGTCATGCAGACTAGACCGGGGGACATCCTTTTCATCACAGCGCTCCATTTGACAGAAAGTTGATTTCATCGGCATTGAAGGGGGCTCTGACCATTGTGACACATGACAGGCTCCTTAAGAATGCCCGTTTTCAGATAGTTGAGGCATGAAAAGGGGTTAAGAGATATTCTCCAAGGGTTCATGTTAACGTGTGACCATTCCCACCGGGCAGCCCCGCCCAAAAAGTTCCCCTGAAAACTGGCATTTGGATCTGGCTGAAACTATCGCAACGAAGCCCTTAACAGCATGTCGTCAATCATGTATGATCTGTGATTGAACATGACAATTACACACAGCCATGGACCAGAAGCGCCGTGATTTGCGTGATATTTGCGGGTTGAGAGTCTTGTGAACCCGACGGCAGGGCGGATTGACCCCGGCTGTGACACCCGTTTTTCAGATTAATCATCAGGGCACCTTGATTCAATGAAACTCAGTCAGCATCAAAGGGTTCTTGGATGGCCTCGTGCGTTTCTTGAAAGATCAACCCGTTGGTGCGGTAAGTTCGATAATTTTAATGAATCAAGGTGCCCATAAGGGAATAAAGGAGTCTGATGCTTAAACATATTGTGATGTGGCGGTTTAAAGAAGACGCCATGGGGAAATCCAGAAATGAAAATATCGACATTTTCAAAACCATGCTGGAAAACCTGGTGGGGATCGTCGATGAGATCGTTGACCTGAAGGTGGGAAAGAACATTATTCCCGGCGATACGGCATCCGACCTGGTGCTGAACGCTGAATTTCAGGACATCGACAGTCTGAACGCCTACGGTCAGCATCCGGAACATCAAAAGGTACTTGCCTTCGGCAAACAGGTGATCGCCGAGCGGCGAGCCGTGGATTATGAGTTCTGAGCAGACGGTCGCACTCGGCGCGGCGATGGTCGCTGCCACGGTGGCGGGAATACATGACTCGGTGGAAGGGGCTCAAAAGGCTATGGGTCAGGGATTTGAAAAGACCTACCGTCCCATCCCCGGGCATGTCACTCACTACCAGGATCTGTTCAAGGCGTATTCAACGCTGGGCGATCTGATTGAATGTCATTTCCAGCTGCCCTGAAGCAGGGCAGTCTTTTCCAATCAGAGGGCTTCTGCCAGGGCGGCCTGTTGCTGGTCGGTCAATGGGGTTTCAAGGGTCATTTTTGCATGCTCGACACCGATGGCAACCGGCTGGCGGCCCTTGACCTCGAACTGCATGTACTGAACCGAGGAGAGCCGATCATCCCCCACCTGTTTTGGATCAAACCGGGCGTAGACTTTTTCTCCCGACGCCAGCAGCAGATAGAGCTTTTCAGGCAGACCCATCCACTCCCTCAACTTGACATCCCGTTCCGCAGGGTCATCGATCTCGATCAGGAGCGTACAGCCCAGATCCCCCGGGTTGCCGAGGATCTCATTGTAGGTTTCTATTTCGTGCTGGATATCTTTTTCCTTGACGATCCGCTCGATGCGGACCATCTCCTGGATCTGGTACTGGATGGTATCATGGTTTTCAAACAGAAATGTCAGGTATTCACCCAGGCGGATACGCATGGTATCTTTGATTTTCATGACCTTTTCACGGGTCGCCACCCGCTGCTCTTCATAGGTCACATAGTCCAGGATTTCCTCTCGTGTTACCAGTCTCATCGCAATCCTAATCTGTTATTCGTTTTCTCAGGGTTCGTTGTGCCCGCCCGGGCATGATGGTGAAAAGCACACCCGCGCGCTATTTTTCAAATCCGTCTTCCCGATAGGCCCGTGCCAGGATGGACATGGGGTGCAGGGGTTTGGTGCCGGTGAATTGCTTGAACTGGACCGCAGCCAGCGGGCAGTCGGTGGCCCAGATATCGGCTTCCGCCTTTTGCATGGCATCAAACGCCTTCTGACCGATGCGCCCGGAATCCTCAAAACTCTCGGTTTTCATGGCAAAGGTACCGTTGTGACCGCAGCATTCCGTCACCACCTTGACCTTGACATCCGGCATCTGCTTGAATATTTCCCGGCTCCTGAAACCAACCCCCAATGACCGCAGGTGGCAGGAGATATGGTAGGCGATGGTTTGCCCGGGAACGCTTTTATATTCCTTGCAGAACCGCTCCTCCTTGCGGAGGGACCAGAGGTATTCGCCCGGTTCGACCATGGCTGCGGCCAGTTTTTTAGCCCGCTCCCGGTCATCCCCCGCCAGCAGTTCCGGATACTCCCGACGCATCATCATGGCGCAGGTCGGATTGATGGCCATGACCCTGGCACCCTTCTCAACAAACGGCATCATCAGGTTCAGGTTGTGATGGGCGTTTTTCCGGACGGTTTCCAAATCTCCGATTTCCCAGTAAGGCATGCCGCAACACTTGTATCCCTCCAGGCAGGTATACTTTACCTGGTTTTTTTCCAGGACCGTTACCAGGTCTTTACCGATGTCCGGCTCGTTGTTGTCCACGTAGCAGGTCTGAAAAATAACGACCTCGGTGTCCGGTGCCTTTTTGATCCATCCGCTGCGCTTTGCCATGGCGGTAAAGGTACGGGCCGCAAAATCAGGCAGCAGCTTCCGGCGATGAATACCCGCTATTTTTTCCAGAATCCACCGTTCCGGCGGAAACCGGTTGGCCAGGTTGGCCAGACCGAAACTCATCCGGGCCAGAACACCCAAAGCATTCGTGTTGCTCAGCATCCATTCACCCAGGGTTTTTCGTTTACCCCTGGCCTGCTGGGCGAAATAACGGTGGACCAGCCTGGGAAAATCGAGTTGAAACTCATGCTGGGCACGGGGTGTATAGGGGCATTCCACTTCACAGAGTTTGCACTGAAAGCAGAGTTTCATCACCTTGTTCACATCCGCCGGGGTCAACTGGTTGACATCCTCGTTCCTGTCCTCGATCAGCTGGAACATCACGGGAAACGCGTCGCAGTATTTAAAACACATGCGGCAACTGTGACATAATGCAAATGCCCGGGTGATCTCCTGCTCAAGACCGGCAGGGTCCCAATACCTGGGGTCATCGGTGATGTAACAGAGGCCGTTGCTGGCCTGGAATGAAACTGACGGGTCGTTGGAAGACATAATATCCTTTAAAATCAAGAGTTAAAGCCGATAAGTGGATAATCGGCTTTATCCTAACTTGATCAGCTGATTCCGTCCAGCATTTTCTGGAAGCGGCCTGCATGGGATTTCTCCGCTTTGGCCAGGGTCTCGAACCAGTCGGCGATCTCTGCAAATCCCTCTGCACGGGCTGTTTTAGCCATACCCGGATACATATCCGTATACTCGTGGGTTTCTCCGGCAACCGCAGCCTTCAGGTTTTCCGCTGTGTCTCCAATAGGCAGCCCGGTGGCAGGGTCTCCCACCGCTTTTAAATAATCCAGATGCCCATGGGCGTGACCGGTTTCACCCTCTGCGGTTTCCCGAAAATTGGAGGCGACCTCCGGATAGCCTTCTATATCAGCCACTTTACCGAAATAGAGATAGCGGCGATTGGCCTGGGATTCACCTGAAAAAGCTTCTTTCAAGTTTTCAAACGTTTTGGAGTTTTTTAAATCAGCCATGTTTCCTCCTTAGTTGGGGAGATTATAGAATAGTTAGACAATGAACGTTTCCAGCAATTCTACCTGAAACCAACCCTTCACGGTTCCACACAAATGGCACCACCCGGGAAGCCTGATTTCCGGTAACTGGAGTAATGTGTTGAAATAACTGTGCCAAAAATAATAATTGGCGCTAATGCCGATATACAGCTGGTTCAGGCGGTTTCCGCCCCCGCTGATATCCGCATGTTTTCCTGCAGCATCCTTCCAATTTTTAACAGAAAACCGCGATAAACACAATCAAAGCTTATCGGCAACGTCCTGTCATGATTCCGGGGCTGCAGGTTTTTTTGCAGTGGTTCAGGGGGTCTCTATAATATGCCGACTTCCAGCTTTGCTTCGTCCGTCATCATATCCTCATCCCAGGGCGGATCCCAGACCAGTTCCACGGTTACCTTGCTGATTCCCGGGATAGCCCCCACCTTTGTTTCGACCTCTTCAACAATCATGGGTGCCACCGGGCATCCCGGTGCCGTTAGGGTCATATGGATGTATGCCTCGTTGCCCGCATCGATATTCAGGCCGTAGATCAGGCCCAATTCATAGATGTTGACCGGAATCTCCGGGTCATAAATGTCACGCAGCTGTTCGATGACTTTTTCCTTTAACTGGGCAGCAGCAACCTGCTCCGGGGTTTGATCATTCATGTCGATTTAGGGTCGGGTTGAAGGGTTTGCGGTTATCTTGTTTTCCAAATTGTCCCTGGCTCATTCCATGGTCACGGTTTCTTCAGAATTGTGCAGCGCGGCGTTCAGAATGTGCCATGCCAAAGCCGCACATTTGACCCGCATGGGGTATTTTCGCACCCCACCCAGCACCTCCAGCTTCCCCAGGTCATGGTGGTCTTCGGTGGTGTCCGCTTCATCGCCGGTCAGCATCTCATGGACATGGTTGAAAAGGGTCTCGATTTCCGCCTCTGACTTACCCAGAACACTCTCCAGCATAAGGGATGCAGATGCCTTGGAAATCGCACATCCGGCCCCACTGAAGCCGACATCTTCAACAATGCCATTATTGACCTTCAGGTGGACCTCGTAATGGTCTCCACAGAGCGGGTTGTGCCCCTCCGCTTCCCTGTTGCTTCCAACAGGAATTTTGTCAAAATGACGGGGACGTCTGTTGTGATCGAGGATAATCTCCTCGTACAGTTCTGAGAGCTCGTTCATATTGGTTCAGTTGGCTTTGAAAATGCGCAGTACATGGTGAATTCCTTCCACCAGAAGGTCAACATCTTTAAAGGTGTTGTAGAGACCGAAGGAGACCCGGGTCGTGGCGCTCAGCCCCAGCCGTTCCATCAGGGGCATGGCACAGTGGTGCCCGGCCCGCACTGCAATCCCGGATTGATCCAGAATGGTGCCGATGTCGTGAGGATGAATATCATCCAGGACAAAGGAGATGATTCCGGTTTTTTCTCCCGCCGTGCCGATAATCCGCAGTTCCGGTATCTGCTGGAGCGCTTCTGTCGCATAGGCCAGCAGCGCGTTTTCGTGGGCTGTGATCTCGTCGATATCAAACTCCGCCAGATAGTCAATCGCCGCCCCCAGGCCAATGGCACCGCTGATATTGGGTGTTCCGGCCTCAAATCGATGAGGGATCCGGTTATAGGTGGTTCCGGTTTTAAAAGAGACCTTGGAGATCATATCCCCGCCACCCTGGTATGGCGGCATGGCTTCGAGCAGCGCTTTTCTGGCATACAGAACCCCGATCCCGGTGGGGCCATACATTTTATGCCCCGAAAAGACGTAAAAATCACAATCGAGTGCCTGGACATCGACCCTGAGATGGGCTGTCGCCTGGGCACCGTCGATCAGGACGGGAACCCCTGCACGGTGAGCGATGCCTATTATGTGTGCAACCGGATTGATCGTACCGACGGCATTGGATACATGGGACACGGCCACCAGCCGGGTCCGCTCGTTCAGCATGCCCTCCATTTCAGCCAGCCGCAGTTCACCTTCGTCTGTCATGGGGATAACCCGCAGGGTGGCGCCGACCTGCTCACAGAGCATTTGCCAGGGAACAATATTGGCATGGTGTTCCAATTCCGTGACAAGAATCTCGTCCCCCTGTTTCACGGTCATTTTTCCAAATGTCTGGGCCACCAGATTAATGGCTTCCGTTGCCCCTCTCACAAAGACAATCTCTTTTGTCTCCCGGGCGTTGATGAACCGGCGCACTTTTTCCCGGGCTGATTCATAGGCCTGTGTCGCCATCTCGCTGAGGTAGTGAACCCCCCTGTGCACATTGGCATTCTTCCCCGTATAGTATCCGTAAAGGGATTTGATCACCGCCTGGGGTTTCTGGGTGGTGGCGGCATTGTCCAGATAGACCAGCAACTGGTTTCGCACCGGTTTGAAGAGGATGGGAAAGTCCTGCTTGATATTGACAGAACCAAAGGCATCCGACAGGGAGTGATGCTTTGCCAGGTGATGGCTATTCTTGGGTTCAGCTTGAGGTAAAGCCATTACTGCATCTCCTTGAGAATGTCAGCTTCCGATAGTTTATCGGTCACTGTCTCGATTAGCTGTTTTCGAAGTGGTTCGAACGGCACTTTTTTGATGATCTCCTCCGCAAAGGAGTAGATCAGCAGATCCCGGGCGGCCGCCACATCCATGCCGCGTGACCTGAGATAGAACAGCGCCGGTTCATCCAGTTGGCCAACCGTGGCTCCGTGACTGCAGCGAACATCATCCGCATATATTTCCAATTGCGGTTTGGTGTCGATCTCTGCATCCCTGGACAACAACAGGTTGGGGTTTTTTTGAAATGCATTGGTCTGCTGGGCATCCTGGTGAACATAGACCTTGCCGTTAAAAACACCGTGGGAACCGTCATCCAGGATCCCCTTGTAGAGTTCACTGCTGGTGCATCCGGGTTTCTTGTGGTCCACGCGGGTATGGTTATCGACATGCTGCAGCCCGTCGATCATGAACAGTCCGTCCAGGGTGCAGGATGCGTCCTCAGCATCCATTTCGATGTCCAGGTTGTTGCGGGTCAGACTGCCCCCGAATGTGAAAACCCTGGAACTGAATAGGCTGCGCGTCTCCTGTTTGACCCGGATGGAATTGATGTGGGATGTCTGAATATTCTCTGCCTGGACAACCATGAGCTCCAGTTCTGCCCGTTGGCCCAGAAAAATATCTGTCATCACATTGGTCAGATTGTCAGACGCCGGGTTCAGGCTGATGAATTTTTGAATCACCACCGCTTCTGCGGCCTCCTCCAGGATAATGAGGTTTCGCGGCTGGGACAAAACAGGTTCTGCCTGCTTGGTGGAGACAAAAACCAGCTGAATCGGCTGGGTAATCCGGGCCTTTTTTGAAAGACGGATCACGATACCATCATTCATGAAAGCGGTATTCAGGTCGGTGAAGATATTGCTGTTGGCCTCGGAAAATCGGGCCAGTTGTTCCCGCAGCCACTCCGGTTTTGTTTCGATGACTGCTGCCAGGCCCTCGATGGTAACACCCTCCGGGAGCTTGACGAAATTTGAAAATTCGGCTTTGTAGCGGCCATCAACAAAAATGACGGGAAAGCACGCGGTCAGATCCAGTCCCGAATCATTCAGCATCTTCCACAGGTTCGCCGGTACCGTCCGGTGGGTGGGTTGATAAAACCGTTCTGCAATATTGGAAATGTCGGTGTACTTCCACTCCTCATGCTTTCGATGGGGAAATCCGTTTTTCTTAATCGACTGCAGCGCTTTCCTGCGGATGGTGGACAACCAGGGCAGCGTCTGACCCGACAGGCTCGATTGGACACCTGTAAATTCAGACAGGTATTTTTCTATGGGTGTTGGTGTCATAAGTGTTTCGCCTTTGTTATGCGCTCCTGGAAAGGTCGGACAAACCGTACCCCTTTTCTTCAATTTCCAGTGCCAACTCTTTATTCCCGGACCGTATGATCTTCCCTTTGGCCAGGATATGGACAAAGTCAGGCACGACATAGTTGAGTATTCTCTGGTAATGGGTGACCAGGATAATGGCCCGGTCTTTGGAACGCAGGGTGTTGATCCCTTCGGATACGATCTGCAGCGCGTCCACATCAAGCCCCGAGTCGGTTTCATCCAGGATCGCCAGCTTTGGTTCCAGGATGGCCATCTGCAGAATTTCATTCCGCTTTTTTTCACCACCGGAAAAACCCTCATTGACCGACCGTTTCAGCAAGCTGTCATCCATTTTGACAATGTCGAGCTTTTGACGCACCAGTTTCAGAAAATCGGATGCATCCAGCTCTTCCAGCCCCTGGTGACTTCGCTTGGCGTTCAGCGCGGCCTTTAAAAAATACATGTTGTTGACCCCCGGGATTTCGATGGGATTCTGGAAAGCGAGGAAGATCCCCTCTCGCGCCCTGAGTTCCGGCGACATCTCCAGCAGATCCTGTCCGTTGAATCGAATCCGGCCCTGGGTGACCGTAAAGGTTTCCCTGCCGGCCAGCACATTGGCCAGGGTGCTCTTGCCGGAACCGTTGGGTCCCATGATGGCGTGCACCTCACCGGGCTTCACCATCAGGTTGAGACCATCTAGGATTTTTTTATCCTCCACATTGGCGTGAAGGTTCTGAATGTCTAACATAATTCTCCTGCTGTTGATTAAACGCCGCCGGTCCGATTCGCTTGTGTTTGCCGGCCTGAATGGCGTTTTTTTTGTTACCCTGGAAGGGATTGTAATTGCTCTGTTCATACCCAAAATTTTCCGGCTGTGCCGGGAACGGGTTTCACCTGCTGGTGACAGGGACAAATCAGCCAACACTGCCCTCAAGGCTGATAGACAAAAGTTTCCTGGCTTCAACCGCGAATTCCATGGGCAGGTTTTTAAAGACCTCCTTGCAGAAACCACTGACGATCAATGAGACCGCGTCTTCAGGGGATATCCCCCGTTGCTGGCATAGAAAAAGCTGGTCTTCTCCGATTTTCGAGGTGGTCGCCTCATGTTCAACCTGGGCGGTCGGATTTTTCACTTCAATATAGGGAAACGTATGCGCCCCCGACCGGTTTCCCATCAGCAGGGAGTCACACTGGCTGAAATTCCGCGCGTTATCGGCATTTTTGGTCACATTGACCAGACCCCGGTATGCGTTTTGTCCGTGCCCGGCTGAAATCCCTTTTGAAATAATGGTGCTGCGGGTGTTCTTCCCGATGTGGGTCATTTTGGTTCCGGTATCGGCCTGTTGATAATTGTTCGTCAGGGCCACCGAATAAAACTCACCCACGGAATTGTCGCCTCTCAGGATAACACTCGGATACTTCCATGTAACGGCGGAACCGGTCTCCACCTGGGTCCAGGATATTTTTGAATTATCCCCCTTGCAGATGCCCCGCTTGGTCACAAAATTGTAAATTCCCCCCTTGCCGTTTTCATCCCCCGGATACCAGTTCTGGACAGTCGAATAGCGAATCTCGGCATTTTCCATGGCAATCAGCTCAACCACTGCCGCATGGAGTTGATTTTCATCCCTTTTGGGTGCGGTACAGCCTTCCAGATAACTGACATAACTGCCTTCTTCAGCAATGATCAATGTCCGTTCAAACTGCCCGGTATTAGAGGCATTGATCCGGAAGTAACTTGAAAGTTCCATCGGGCAACGGACCCCCTTGGGTATATAGACAAAGGAGCCATCACTGAAAACCGCCGAGTTGAGGGTGGCAAAGAAATTATCGGTGTAAGGAACCACCGAACCCATATATTTTTCCACCAGCGCCGGGTGTTTTTGCACCGCCTCCGAGAACGAACAGAATATCACCCCCGCTTCCTCCAGTTTGTCCTTAAAGGTGGTGGCCACCGAGACACTGTCAAAAACAGCATCCACGGCGACACCGGC
>JAHJRI010000440.1 GCA_018830885.1 bacterium
ATATGCGTCAATCCGGTTTCGAACCTTAAAAAACATATCGACAAAACCAACGGTTTTGGCCGTTAAAACAAAATGATGCGCTGCTTCACCGTTGATGGTTTCCTTTGGGTACACCTCCAGAACAGCTTCGCCTACCGGTATCCCTCCCCAGGTGACGTCAAAGGTCAGTTTTTCACCGGACTGAAACGGCATGGGAACCTCCTCGGCCTTGACTGCCGGAACCCCAGCCAAAGCCATAAGGATTAATACGATGAACATATTAAAATTGATAATGATTCTTTGGAATCGGCACATCATAACCACCTTCCATTCCGACGCAATTTACAGTCTTTATCAAAAGACAAAGCACCTTATTCTCTTCAGAGCGTTTTGATAATGGGATATCTGATTCAAGCGCAAGTTGATGGATCACGTGGTTCAATGGAGCTGGAAAACGAAAAGCAGCAGAAAAGGAAAACAAACGCAACGTTAACAATTGTACCCCTATCGAAATTTTCATTGCCCTAATTTAATCAAATTATCCGCTGCAAGTCAAATGAAGAGTGCTGCCATGTGCCATCCAATTAAAAATATTTTCCTTTTTTCTAAACGTGTTAAAATTGCAGAACCATGGTTGCCAGAACACGATGCTCATCTTCATCTCCGTTCGTGGTTTCCTTATTTATCAGTGAATAATTGGTTTGAAATTTGATCTGATGCCCGGAAAGATAGTAGCTCCCGCCTCCTGTAATTTCTGATTGCTTGTTATTATTGATCTTACTGGGATTATCAGGCTCAATCACAGCATATCGGGCTGCGATTTCAATTTTTTTGGGCACGATGAAATAGCCTCCCTGAATATACAGTCCATTAGCCTCCTGGTCTCCATAAGGGGAGACCTCTTTAGGTTTTATCTCGCGATAATGATATCCTCCTTCGAGAGAAAAATTCAAATATTCCAGTGCAACATCTGTCGTGTACTGGGTCACATTGCTTCGTACCGATAAGGTTGTCGATTTGCCCAGCTTGCCAGCCAGGATTTCTCGTTCGCCGACCTCAAGATCCGGCATATATGCAAAACCAAAACCAATAGCCAGATGAAGTTTTTCCGGTGTATTCATTGCGGCTTGCCAGTAGGGGTATGATTCACCTGCCGGCGTCCAGACGAGGCGGCCTGTAACCATGTAATCATTATCAACGTTGTCTTTATTTGCGCCGCTGCCGTTAAATATACCCAAGTGATATTCAACGGCATCCCAAAGGCTCTCTCCTGCTATCTGGAAACCAATGTCCCGTTGAAGTGAAAATTCCGAATTTGCAATAGAACGCTCAACCAGTTGAAGACCAAAACCCGACACCAGGAATTCCCGATCAAAGGGAACCTTAAACTGGCCGACTTTAAATTTCATCTGTTTGGAATGAACCGCTTCAATCGTTGCATCTCGAACTGATGTTTCTTCGCCTTCCAGGGTAAGCTGGGTCTCATATTTTATCCAGGAATAGATTACATTCCCGCCGGCAATAATACGAGCCCGCCTGAATTTCATGGTGGATTCATTATCATTTTCCAGATCCGTATACATAAAATACGGTTGAAGACGGAAATTAAGCCTAAGTGAATAATTATCATCAGGCGTTTTAATCAGCAGCCCATTTTTGTATTTAACTTCAAGATCAAGGCCATCGGTGCTAACAGCACCTGAAGCGTGGTTGGAAATCAGGCCGAGTAACAGAAAAATACAAAACATAGTGCACAACTTTCGAAATCGCATACATTCCTCCAAAAATTTAAAACCTAAAGTGAACGTTTCATATCGGTCTTTCAAAATCATCTATTCGACAATGCCCCCCGGCTGTTTATAGAACCAGGGCTCCGCCTTCTCCAACTGCGCAGCAAGACGGAAAAGGGTGGCTTCATCCCCATATCTGCCGATAAACTGAACACCGCAGGGCAAACCGTCGGATGTCCAGTGCAGCGGTACGGACATGGCCGGCTGGCCGGTCATATTGGCGATCATCGTAAAAGGCAGCTGCCCGGCAATGGCATTTCGGACAAGCTCTTTCATCAGAAATCCGGTAATCCCGCTGCTTAAGGAAAGCATTTTCCCGACCCAGGAAAGGATGATCTTCATCGAAAACTGATCCGCTTTACTCGGCTCCTGTGACCCGACCTTCACCGGCGGTTTGCCCAGAACAGGCGTTAAAATCAGATCATACTTTTTCATGAACCGGGCCATTTGAATCCCGAACTCACGCATTTTGTTTTTGACCGGAATAAAATCAATCGCCCGCAGCCGCTTGCCGAACTGAGCCATCGTACGATTCTGTATTTCGATATTATTCCCGGTCATTCGTATATTTCCCTTCGCAACCATTGCATCCAGATATGCGGCAAGATGCCCCATGATACCCTTGCACCATATTAAGGCGACTTCCTCTTCATGATATCCGGGATCCGCCTTTTCAACTCTGTGACCAAGACTCTCAAGCAAAGCGGCTGCATGTTCGACAGCCTGGAGACACTCATGATGGATCTTCTCTCCAAAAACCGAAGGCTGATGAAACGCAATTTTCAACTGACCGGGAGCTTCCGAAAGCTCTTCAAGAAAAGGCAGCCTGTTTCTTTCTATCGAATACGGTGCTCCCATCTCCGGACCGGTCGTCGCATCCAGCATGGCAGCGCTGTCGCGCACGGAACGGGTGATCACGTGACTGGTTGATATCCCGCCGAACTCTTCATTAAAATCCGGTCCAACAGGATTTCGGCCTCGGCTCGGCTTCAGGCCAAATACTCCGCAATATGAGGATGGGATGCGGATAGAGCCCCCTTCATCCGTACCGGAAGCAATGGGAACAATCCGGGCGGCAACCGCTGCAGCGGATCCACCGCTTGAACCGCCGCAGGAGTATTCAAGATTCCAGGGGTTTCGTGTAGGACCAAAAGCAGCCGGTTCGGTAACAGCGGCCAGTTTGAATTCAGGTGTATTTGTTTTCCCGATAATGGCAACGCCTGCCCGCTTGAAGCGCCTGACAATTTCCGCATCATAATAGGGGACGTAATCCTTCATGCTTTTGCTTCCACAGCACATGGAAGCGCCCTTTAAGGCATGGTGTACATCCTTCAGCAAAAAAGGAACACCGCTGAATGGGCCACCCGGGAAATCATTCGCTGCCATTGCTTCAGCGGCAAGGTCGTAGAGTATATGAATGACCGCGTTGAG
>JAHJRI010000038.1 GCA_018830885.1 bacterium
ATTTCTTAACCATATCCCACATTTCACGAATCTTGACTGAGGAGATTGTATCATGAAAAAGAGAATACTTACGATCCTTTTTGCTTCGCTTGCTGTTGCAGGGTTTACCATCTCGGCATCTGCCAGATCGCTGAACTGGAAAATGACATCCACCTGGCCCCCCTCCATTTCACTGATTGAAGCGGACCAGGCATTTGTGAAGGCGGTGAACCATCTGGCCAAGGACAAACTGAAGATCAAATTTTTTACGGGTGGCTCGCTGATGCCATCCTATGAGGTGTTTGATGCCGTTTCGAAAGGCACCGTGCAGGCCGCCGGTGACTGGTCCAACTACTGGGCCGGAAAAAACAGGGCCTTTGATGCACTGGGCGCCTATCCGATGGGTCTGACCCCCATGGACTATTTCATCTGGATATACAATGGTGGCGGTCTGGAACTCTACCAGGAGGTCTATGGAAAATTCGGGATCTATTATCTGGTGACCGGGATTACCCCCATGGAATGCGGTATCCGCAGCAATAAACCCATTAAAAGCATCGATGACCTGAAAGGGATGAAAATCAGGATGTCTGGACAGACCCAGGGAGCCCTCTTGCAGGATCTGGGTGCCGCCCAGATCGCCATGTCGGGTCAGGAGATTTACCAGGCCATGCAGAAGGGAACCATCGATGGTGCCGAATTCAGCAGTCCGTCGTCCGACCTGGGGATGGGTTTTGCTGAAGTTTCCCGATACTGGGCCGTTCCCGGATGGCATCAACCGTCATCCGTGATGGGTGTGATGATCAATCAAAAGGTCTGGGACAGCCTGGACAAGGATCTGCAGGAAACCATCAAATACGCCGCCAAGGTGGCCACCCTGGAGTTTATGTCCAAGCAGTACTTTGATGTGATTGATTCCACCAACCAGTTCGTTGCCAAAGGAATTCAGATCAACAAATACCCGGCAAAAGATCTGGAACGAATTCAGGGGCTGGTCAATGCTCAAACTGAAAAAATCGCGAAAGACAATCCCCTTTTCAAGAAAGTGATCAAGTCCCAAATGGACTTTAGAAAGAAATTCGCCCAATGGCGGGATATGGAAGGGCCTTTTGGTTTTGGTTACACACCGACAACCTGGCCTGATCTGGACAAATAACAATAAGAGGCCTTTGCGGATCGCTTCGCAAAGGCCTTGAATATCTTGGGGGGGTTCATCAATGAATGGCTTAAAAAAAATGGCTAAAGGGATTGACAGCCTGAATGAGGCTGTCGGCAATATTTTCGGCGTTATCATCATCGTCCTGGTGGTTCTGACTGTCATGGAGGTGATTCTCAGAAAATTCTTCAACAGTCCGACCATCTGGAGTTTTGAAGTCTTGAAGCAGTTGTTCGCCCTGTATTTCATGATTACAGCAGCCTATGGATTGCTCAAAGGCTCCCATGTCGCGGTGGATGTTTTTACAAGATTGTTGTCGGACAAGTGGAAGGCTTTTGTTTCAATCTGCAGTTATATCATTTTCTTCTTCCCTTTCTGCCTGATCTGTACCTGGTACAGCTATGACTATGCAATGATTTCCTGGGGAATGAGAGAGCATTCCTGGAGCGTATTCGCACCGGCCCTGTACCCGATTAAAACAGTGATTGTGTTCACTTTTGGTCTCCTGTTGCTGCAGGGAATTGCTGAAGTGATAAAAAACATTCTTACTTTCAGAGAGTTGAACTATGATTGATATCAGCGGTGAAGCCATCACGATTATGATGTTTGCCAGTCTCCTGATCGGTATCTTCATGGGACACCCCCTGGCATTTGTGCTTGGGGGTCTGGCAACCATTTTCGGGTATATCAGCTGGGGACCCGAAATATTTTCCCTGTTTATCAACAGGATATATGGCACAATGGATAACTATGTACTCCTGGCTATTCCACTCTTTATCTTTATGGCCCAGTTTCTGGACACCTCCGGTGTAACCATTGAACTTTTCAAGGCCCTGCGATATTTGCTGGGGCCCATGCGGGGTGGAATCGGGGTCACGGTGGTGATTGTATCAACTATTTTTGCAGCCTGTACAGGGATTGTCGGGGCGTCCATCGTGACCATGGGATTGCTGGCGCTCCCGATGATGCTGGAATACGGCTATCAAAAGGAACTCAGCTGCGGGTCGATTTCCGCTGCCGGTACCCTCGGTATCCTGATTCCACCCAGTATCATGCTGGTCCTGATGGCCAGCGAAGCGACCCTCTCGGTTGGAAAGCTGTTTGCAGGGGCCGTTTTCCCGGGGATCATACTCTCCACTCTGTATCTGGGATACATCATCATCCGTTGTATCATCAACCCAGAACTGGGACCTGCAATGAGCAAGGAGGAACGAGGGAATGTGACCAACGCTGAAATCTACAGAATGGTCATGAAATCCCTGGTACCGCCCATGATCCTGATCGCCGGTGTTCTGGGCTCCATATTTTCAGGGATTGCCACACCAACTGAAGCCTCCGGCGTGGGCGCATTCCTCGCCTTCCTGATGGTCATCGCCTATCGGAAATTTACCTGGACCAGTCTGGTGGATGCCATCAAAAAAACCACCCAGACCAGCACCATGGTTGTTTTTCTGCTCTGCGGGGCCACCTGTTTTACAGGGACCTTTCTCGGGGCAGGGGGTGAACAGGTCGTCACCGATTTTATTCTGGGTCTCGGACTCGGAAAATGGGGGACCTTCTGGGTCATGATGGGCATTGTATTTATTCTGGGAATGTTTCTGGACTGGATCGGGATTGTGCTGATCTGTTTTCCGATCTTTCTGCCCATGG
The DNA here is from genome assembly GCA_018830885.1 of bacterium. Lineage (GTDB taxonomy): Bacteria > SAR324 > SAR324 > XYD2-FULL-50-16 > XYD2-FULL-50-16 > JAHJRI01. Next base: position 2,786 of record JAHJRI010000038.1, read on the forward strand.
GTAAGGCTTTGGGGTTTGACCCCATCTGGTTTGTCGTCATGATCGCAGTCAATCTGCAGGCCTCCTTTTTAACGCCTCCCTTTGGCTATGCCCTGTTCTATATCAAGGGCGTGGCTCCGGAAGGGGTGGAACTGACCCATATCTATCGAGGGATTATCCCCTTTGTATTATTGATGCTGGTCGGTTTGATCATCTGTGCCGCGTTTCCAAGTGCGGTTCTCTGGCTGCCCAGCTTGATCGTCAAGTAGCCACCCGATCGATACAAGTCTCGCCCCCCCGGTGTCAGACAGACGGCATCGGGAGCGGGAAACCGGTCTGGTTGGTGGCCTGTTTGAAAAATGCAATTGTGATTCAAGGTCACCCTGATTAATAAAAATATCGTATCTTTTAAGCAACAACCGGTCATTTTTCGGTTGTTGTTTGAAAATTGAGGCGGGCTGTAGGCCCGTTGGAAAGCTATTCAGTTTGAATTCCGCTCAGCCCCGAAGGGTTTGTGTTTCAAGAACCTTGGAAGATCAACCCTTTGATGCTGACTGAGTTCCAACTAGTCAAGGTGCCCTCAAGCTCAATCTGGAGAAACTACCATGAAGGAAGTTGTCATTGTCAGTGCCGTTCGAACTGCCATCGGTTCATTCGGCGGAAGTCTGAAGGATATCCCCGTCGTCGATCTGGGGTCCACCGTGGTTCATGAGGCTCTGGTTAGGGCCGGTTGCCGGCCGGTCTCGGGCGAGGCATTCATGGCCGTCACCCCTGACAGGCTCAGGGGAAAAACAGCTGGCGTGGAAGCGCAGGCGATGAAATGGGATGGCGACCTGAAAGCGGTTCAGGTCGACGAGGTCATCATGGGCAACGTGGTTCCGGCCGCCCAGGGTCAGAACACGGCCCGGCAGGTCTGCATTCGGGCAGGCCTGCCCAAGGAAACAGGGGCCTATACCATCAATAAGGTGTGTGCCTCGGGTCTGAAGGCCCTGGCCCTGGGGGCACAGTCCATAGCTGCGGGAGCAGCCGAAGTGATTGTAGCCGGCGGGATGGAGAGTATGAGCCAGATTCCCTATGCATTTCCAAAAGCGCGCTGGGGGGCCCGAATGGGAAACGCTGACATTGTTGACATGATGGTCAACGATGGTCTCTGGGAAGGGTTCTATGGCTACCATATGGGGATGACCGCTGAAAACATCGCTGATCTCTATCAAATCAGTCGGGAGGATCAGGATGAACTGGCCTATATCAGTCACATGCGTGCTTTGAAAGCGATCCGGGACGGCATTTTTGCCAGTGAAATCGTGCCGGTGATGGTCCCCCAGCGCAAAGGGGACCCGGTCGCATTTGCCATAGATGAGCGGCCGATGGAAACCACCCTTGAGAAGATGGCCAAACTGAAGCCGGCCTTCAAACCGGATGGGACCGTAACAGCCGGCAATGCCTCGGGTATCAACGATGCGGCAGCTGCCCTCGTATTGATGTCCAGGGACAAAGCAGACAGCCTGGGCCTGCCGGTCCGGGCCGTGATCCGGGACTACGATTTTGGTGGTATTGATCCGGCATACATGGGTCTGGGGCCCATTCCCGCAACCCGGAAACTGCTGAAAAAACTGGGGATCATGATTTCTGAAATCGATTATCTGGAGCTGAATGAGGCGTTTGCCTCCCAGGCGCTGGCCTGTATCCGGGAACTGAATGTGGATCCCGAAAAAACAAATATTTACGGCAGCGGTATTTCGCTGGGACACCCCATCGGGTGCTCCGGCGCCAGGATCATGGTGACCCTGCTGACCGCCCTGGAAAAGAACAACGCCAAGCGCGGGCTGGCGTCACTTTGCATCGGCGGCGGACAGGGGGCTGCCATGCTGGTTGAACGCCCGTAAACAGAAACGGTTGATTCCGGGGCGCAGGCCCACCGTCACAACGGAACAGCGAAAATCAACCCTTTTTTCAACCTCCACCGGGTCCGCCGGACAGGTCGGTTATGATGACACCGATCACCCGGGAACCGCCGGACCGCGGACCCGGGTGCGGCGAAAAGGCGCCGCCAGCGTCCGAGATGATGTTGTCAGGGATCGCTGAACCAACAATATCCGTTTTTCAAAGGAGCGTAACATGGATTTTGAACTAAACAAGGAACAGCTGGAAATTCAAAAAGCAGTTAAAGCGTTCTGCAAGGGCGAGTTCGACAAGGAGTTGGCTTACGAGCTGGACGACAAGCATGAATTCCCGATGAAACTGTTTAAAAAGGCCGCTGACCTCGGATTCATCGGCATCTGTTTCCCGGAAGAGTACTCAGGACAGGGGCTGGGATGCATTGAAAACACCATCGTGGTCGAAGAACTCTGCCGGGGGGATTCCACCATCGGAACAGCCCTGGCACTTTCCTATTTTGCTTCCGAGTGTATTCTCCATTTCGGCAGCCCGGAGATGAAAGCAAGGCTGCTGCCCGGTGTCGCCGAAGGCAAAATGCTTTCCGCCGGAGCCTTTACAGAGCCTGATCACGGTTCTGATATTACCCGCATGGATACAACGGCGGTCAGGGATGGCGATGAATGGGTGATTAACGGAACCAAGGTGTTTATCACCAACGGCGGGCTCGCCGGATTTTTTACCGTTCTGGTGCAGACCGATCCCGATTGCGTCCCCTCTCATAAAGGCATCAGCATGATCCTGGTGGAATCCGACCGGAAGGGGGTCTCCACGACGGATGTCGGGAAGAAGATGGGCATTCGGTCCACATCAACTTCCGAGGTGGTCTTCAAGGAGGTGCGGGTGCCTGCTGCCAACCTGATCGGCGTGGAAGGCAGAGGGTTTTACCAGGTTCTGCAATTTTTCGATGAAAGCCGGATCACCATCGCCGCCCAGGCGCTGGGTATCGCCGAATGTGCCTATGACCGGGCTCTCGCCTACGTCAAGGAAAGGAAACAGTTTGGGAAAAGACTGGCGGAGTTTCAGGTGACCCAGCATAAAATCGCCGACATGCACACAAAAATCGAACTGGCCAAGCTGATGACCTACAAAGCTGCCTGGAATTTTGACCAGGGCAGGATCGATCCGGTCCTGACCTCCATGGCCAAGATGTATGCCGCAAGGACGGCCGTGGAAGTGGCGGATGAGGCGATTCAGCTCCTGGGGGGCTATGGTTACATCACCGAATACGAAGTGGAAAGAATCTACCGCGATGCCAAAATTACTGAAATATATGAAGGGACCAAGGAAATTCAGAAAAACACCATCGCGGGCCAGCTGCTGGGGAAAATGAAGTAACGATCTCAGCCAGGGTTGCCTCCCCCCCCTCCTGCAGGTCCTTTGCGCTCGAGACGTTGGGTCTGCAGGGGGAGGGGTCGGGCTTTCCATTCCCCGCTTCTCCGCTATACCGTCCTGCCTTCAGCTGACCATCCGTGTCCGGATTAGTTAAGTGCTGGTCTCATTTCAATCTTACTCTTCTTTTTGAATGCAGCATTCCTGGGATTAAGAGTAAGGGCAACTTGATTCACTGGAACTCACTCAGCATCAAAGGGGGTGATGTTTCAAGAACCTTGGAAGCCAGGGATGGCTTCCAGGAGCTCCATGGA
>JAHJRI010000441.1 GCA_018830885.1 bacterium
GAACCGGATACCGTGCAGCAGAATATCCGGGAAATTGGCGCCGAAGCCCTGATGCTGGGTCCAAGACAGTGGGAGAACCTGGCATCGCTTGTGGAATCGAAGATGATGGAGGCGGGACCCATCCGACAGAAGATTTACCAGATGGGTATCGCAGTGGGCAAAAAAGTGAATATCGCCCGGCTGGAGGGGAAAAAGATCCCCCTGGCGTGGCAGCTGGTGTATCCCCTGGCCGATCTGGCCGTGCTGTCCCATCTCCGGGATAACCTGGGACTACAGGCGAACTATCTGGCCGTTTCCGGAGGCACCGGCATGGCACCCGATGTTTTCCGTTTTTTTCACGCGCTGGGTGTCAAACTGCGGAATGTTTTTGGTACCACCGAAATGGGACTGCTGACATCCCACCAGGGGGCATCGTTTGACCTGGAGACCGTGGGCGGCTGGTACGGAGTGCACCCGAAACTGGGATCCCCGCTGGAATGGAAATTCAGCGATAAAGGGGAACTGCTGGTCAAAGGGGGTTCCGGGTTTAACGGGTATTACAAAAAACCCGAAGCAACGGCCGAGGCTGTTGTTGACGGCTGGTATCACACCGGTGACGCCGTCAACATCACCGACAAAAACGAAGTGGTCTACCTGGACCGGCTCAGTGATATGCGCCGCCTCTCCACCGGTCACAGTTATCCGCCGCAGTTTATCGAGACCCGGTTGCGATTCAGCCCCTATATCAAAGAGGTCATGACACTGGGAAACGAGGAGCGTCCCTTTGTCTCGGCGTTTATTAATATTGATGCGGATATTCTGGGGATCTGGGCGGAGAAACAGCGCATCGGATACACCACCTATACCGACCTTTCCCAGAATCCGGAAATCTGCAGACTGATCAAGACCGAAATTGAGCGCATCAACTATTTCCTGGCAGACGGGTCCAAGGTCAAACGATTTATCAACCTGCCCAAGGAACTCGATCCGGATGAAGATGAACTGACCCGTTCCCGGAAATTGCGACGCAAGTTTCTGGAACAGAAATATGAACGATTTATCACTGCGATATACAACGGTGAGGAGGCGTTTGAAGCCAGTATCCCGGTAAAGTATCAGGATGGAAAAACCGGTATTTTAAACGCAGTTGTGCGTGTCAATTCGGTTTAACGGCTGCAGCCGTCTCTGCGCAGCGAACTCATCTCTTGGGAGCAACCAGACCATTTGTCCCGTTTCAAAGGAGTAACCACCATGATCAGTTTTTTTACCCATATTATTAACGGCGCCCTCACCGGATTACTGTATGCCCTGGTGGCCATGGGATTCAGCATCATCTATCGCTCGGGCAAGGTGTTTAATTTTGCCCAGGGGGAGATGGTCCTCGTCGGGGCCTTTCTGGTCTGGTCCTTTGGTATGGCCCTGGAGTTACCGCTCTGGTTGTCTGTGCTGTTGGCCCTGGGCATCAGCATGGCGCTGGGGTTGTTGATTGAACGATTCGTGCTCAGACCGCTTATCGGTGAGGAACTCTTTGCTCTGGTGATGGTCACGATCGGTCTGCTCATTTTCATCCGGGGAGCCATTCTGGTGATCTGGGGAGCTGAAATACGGTTTTTTCCGGCTATTATTCCCATGCAGGCCATCATCATCGGCCCTTTCGTCCTGGACAGGGCTCTGGTCTATGGTGCGGGCTTGACGATCGTGATTGCCCTGCTTGTCTCCCGGTTTTTCAATCGCACCCGCATGGGACTGGAAATGACAGCGGTTGCGGAAGACCATCAGATTGCCCTCTCCCTGGGACTGACCGTCAAGCGATCAATAGCCCTCTCCTGGGTGGTCAGCGGGGTGCTGTCCACTCTGGCGGCCATTATCTTTTTGAACGGCCGGGGCATGAGTTTTATGGCTTCGGACATCGGGTTCGCAGCCCTGCCGGTTGCACTGCTGGCCGGACTGGAATCCATTGGCGGGTTGGTCATCGCCGGACTCATCGTCGGCGTTTGCATCGGCGTGGCCGCCTTCTTCCTGGACCCGATTTTTCAGGGCGGAGTGGCAACGGTGTTCCCCTTTATCATCATGATCATTATCCTCTTAATTCGTCCTTCCGGTCTGTTTGGCTGGAAAACCATCGACAAGGTTTAGACATATGACTCTTCCAGGCAGTGTCTTTTCAGAGACGTATTCCCAGGACCAGGCGTATATCCGGACACGGCCCCAATGGCTGGGACTGGTGGCCTTGCTGACGGGGTTATTTCTCTTTCCCCTCTTCGGTAACGAAGGACTGACCGGCATTCTGATTGTGGCTGGTATCATGGTGATCTCGGTGGTGGGTCTGCAGATTACCACGGGTTATTCAGGACAGATCAACCTCGGTCAGTCTGCCTTCATGGGCGTCGGCGCATTCATCTGCGGGGCACTGGCCCTGCATCTGGACTTCCCCTTCTGGATTGCGATCCCCCTCGGTGGTGTGGCAGCTGCGCTGTTCGGTTCCATATTCGGTATTGCCGCAGTACGGATCAAGGGTTTTTATATGGCGCTGACAACGATTGCCGCCCAGTATATCTTTTCATTTGTGATGCTGAAGCTGCCCAAGGAATGGTTCGGTCAGTCCGCGGGGTTGAAGCTGGAACCGGCCTCATTCGGTGATTTTTCGTTCGATACGGATATGCGCATGTACTATCTGATCCTGGTCGTGGCCATCATCATGGTCTATGGCGCCTGGAACCTGGTGAGAAGTAAAGCCGGCAGAGCGCTGGTGGCGATCCGGGATAATGACAACGCCGCTGAGATCATCGGAATCGATGTGACGACCTACAAGATGGTGGCATTTCTGATTGGCGGCTTTTATGCCGGTATTGCCGGCGGGTTGTGGGCATATTATATCCGTTATATTCAAGTGGATCAGTTTACCCTGTTTTTATCCGTCTGGTACGTGGGAATGTTGATTGTCGGCGGCATGGGGTCAATCCTGGGGGCTATCATCGGCACCTTTGTCATCCGCATTCTGCAGGAGATTGTGACCCACATGGGCCCCCAGTTGGCCGATGCACTTCCCCAGGTCGGTGGTCATATTGTCTTTGCATCGATGAACATGCTGCTGGGAGCAGTGATCATCCTGTTTGTCATATTTGAACCGAGGGGCCTCGTCCATCGCTGGAATATCATCAAGGAGAGTTTTCGTATCTGGCCATTCCCCCACTGATATACCAATGATTGATCGACCAGCGCTATTAACCTTGCACATGCCGGATTTTTGCAGGATCCGGAATCGATTGTTGTCTGCAAGACCATAATTTCCAAGTGTTTTCTTTGAAAAGAGAAGCAGGTAGGTTTTTTCCCAATGTTTCAATTCCGTCATCAAACGTCAACAAGGAGGATCAACATGAAACGGTTTACTCTGAAGGCAGTCTTTGGTTTTGTCATATTCGCACTCATTGCGCTCAGCAGTGCCCAGGCCAAGGTCAGGACATTGGTGGTGCCCCGGTTCTGTGACTTTTCAGGTCCCTATGCCAATCTGATGAAAATCACACTGCCTGCAGGTGATGCCATTGGCAAGTGGTGGAATGAAACTGAAGGGAAGCAACTGGGTATTGAAATCCAGTTTAAGAACTATGATACCCGCTATGACGCGACCGTGGTTGCCAGCATGTGGCCCGGCATCCTGGCTGAAAAACCCGTGGTTGTCGCAGGATTGGGAGGCCCCGATGTGGCGGCACTTCAACAGCGACTGCCAAAAGACAAGGTCCCGATTATCTATTCGCCTGCTGCTTATGGTTTCGCCTGGCTGCCCGACCAGTGGATATTCCATCCCCGCCCCACATACGCCCACGAGTTGATTGCCGGTCTGGATTTTTTTATCAAACAGCACCCGGAAAAACGCCCCGTCAGGGTAGCGCTGATGTCGACGCAAGCCTCCATTGCCTATATTGATATGATGAACGGCATTGAAAAATACGTGAAAGAAGTCCTGGAACCCAAAGGCTTGGCAACCATTGTCGCCAAGGAGTGGATGGAGATCCAACCTGTTGACATCTCCAGCCAGTATCGCACGGTGATGGAAAAAAAGGCCGATGTGGTGTTCGGACCAGGTAACAGCGCCATGGCTGCGGCTTATATCCGCGCCCAGCAGCTGTTTGGAACATCCATTCCCACCATCGGCTCTCCCCACCATACGATCTGGCCACTGGGCGCCGCCATGAAGACATTTGCCCCCTGGGAAGGTCACTATGTGGTGGGAGCGGTTGTCAATTCCTCGGTGAAAGAGGGCCCGGCGTATGATTTCTTTAAATACCTGCAAAAGCAATACAAACTGCCCGATGTCATCTGGAGCCCCTTCGGGATCCTGGGATTGTCACAGACCATGCTGCTTGTGCGAAGCATTGAGCATACAGCCAAAAGAGTGGGGGCCGATAACATCACCGGCCAGGCAGTATATGATACACTGCTTTCCAGCACCATCACCGAAAAGGAGTTGATGGGCATTCTGCCGGACCAGCATTTCACCAGAGAGGCCCCGTTTACTCTGACAGACCTCAAATTGCAAATCGGGACTGTCAAAAATGGCCGCTACCAGCTGGCCGTTCCCGGTTGGTATCCCATTCCGAGTGATATCAAGCCGTGGTAGTCGAGCAGGGTTCACCGACTGTGCGCCGTATTTAAGATCCGTCGTACGGTCGGTATTTCAGGTTATCCCTTTGGAAAAGGGCGTTTTACTGCAACTTTTTTTAAAAGATATCCATCCGGCACAAGGGGATGGATGCAATCATGCTGAATGTTGATGGCGTCACCGCTCAATCTGCCCGTCTGGCTGTCATCATGGAACATAGGAAAAAGCCATGCTTCTCGAACTCAATAATGTAGAGGTGATTTACAGCGATGTCATCCTGGTTCTCAAGGGAATCAGTATGGAGATTGCAGAAGGCAGCGTGGTTGCGCTCCTGGGGGTAAACGGCGCAGGAAAAACCACAACCCTGAAGGCCATTTCCGGCTTGCTGCATTCTGAAGATGGGAAGGTAACCTCTGGCAGCATAAAATTTCAAGACCGGGAGGTCAAGGAAGAGGACCCTCAAAAGATCGTCAAGTCCGGATTGGTGCAGGTCATGGAAGGACGGCGCGTACTGGAGCACCTGACCGTGGAACAGAACCTGATCGTGGGAGCGAACCAATTGAAACGGCAGGAGATGAACGAGATGCTGGAAAAAGTGTATGCCTATTTCCCTATCCTGAAAGAGAAGAAGAACCTGATTTCCGGCTATCTCTCCGGCGGCCAGCAGCAAATGGTGGTCATTGGCAGGGGCTTGATGGCAAAGCCAAAACTGATCCTTCTCGACGAACCCTCCCTGGGCCTGGCCCCGCTGGTCGTCGCCGAGATATTCGAGATTATTGACCGGATGCGAAAGCAAGAGAACGTCACCTTTCTGGTCGTGGAACAGAACGCCCGGCTGGCACTGGGAATCGCCGATCATGGCTACGTGCTGGAAAACGGCCGGATCGTGCTCACCGGAACCGGTCAGGAATTAAGAGACAATGAGGATATCAAAGAGTTTTATCTGGGCATGAATGTCTCAGGAGAAATAAAGAGTTTCAAGGAGGTGAAGCACTATAAGCGACGGAAACGGTGGCTGGGTTGAAAGCGCATCCTGCATCACTGAAACCGATGATATCACTGTAAAGGAGTTACCCGTGGATATGGCCAGGCCCTATTGGGATATGAAGCATGAACCGATCTTGAATTCGCTTGAAATAAGGCAGATACAACTGGTCAAACTGAAAGCCATCCTTGCCAGACTGAACGCCCATGCGCCCTTTTATCAGAGAGCCTTTCAGGAGAGTGGACTCAATCCGGAAAAACTGTCCGGCTTCCGTGAATTCAAGGACAAGGTCCCGCTGTTTACCGCAGATCTGCTCAAACGGCTTCTGGGGGAATATGATCATGACTATATGGCTGTTCTGGACCAGCTCCTGCCCATCAAACTCGAACAGATCGATCTTCTGGCCGGCACCATTGGCGGCTCGGGTCTGCATGCGCTGTATCCCCTCACCCGGCAGGACATTGACGGGACCCTGGGGGAGACCCTGGTTCGTGGCTCCTGGCGAGCGGGGATACGCAGCCATGACCGTATTCTTTATTGTTTTCCGTTATCATTGGCCATCGAAGGGGTTCCCAGCCTCATCGGGTTACAAAAACTGGGGGCGACAATTATCCCAGTCGGAAATGACGTTCAGCTGCAACGGATCCTGCAGATACAGGCGATTTTCCGGGGCACGGTTTTTTTCGCATACCCGACCCTGGCAGAGCGCCTGGTTGACGAAGCTCCGGCACTCATGGGGAAGTCCGTGCGAGAGCTGGGATTTAAGGCGGTGATCTGTGGCGGAGAGCCCGGCGTGGGGATTCCCAGAGTTAAATCCAAACTGGAAGACGCTTTTGGCTGTCCGGTCTTTGATGTGGGAGCCGGGCTGGGTTTTTCGTGCAGACACAAGACGTATCAAGGGATGCACTGGTTAAGTGAGGACCTCTGCTACTATGAACTGGTCGATCCCGACACCAAGGAGCCGATTCCCCTGAAGGACGGAGCGGTGGGGGAAGCTGTCCTCACCGTGCTGGAAGGATCCGGCATGCTCCTGTTCCGACACAGCTTCGGCGATATTCACAAGGTCTTTACTGAGCCCTGCCCCTGCGGACAGACTGGCTTTCGCTTCAAAATGCTGGGTCGAACCGATAACATCCTTAAAGTCAGAGGCATCATGGTCTATCCGGATGACATAAAAAGGGTCATCCAGCAATTTACGCCCCGGATCACCGGAAATCTGCGCATCATTCTGGAAGAGAAACCCCCCAGAGTCGTTTCGCCACTAAAAATCAGGCTTGAACCTGCAACCGGGCTAAAAGGGGAGCGCCAGGGCAATCTGGAAAAAGAGATCATCGCGGCGATGAAACGGGAGATCAAAATCGAGCCTCAAATCATCTGGCTGAAACCAGGGAGCTTGAAAGCCAAACAAACGCCAGCGGACATTTTTGAAAAGGCATACAAAGAGTGAGACAAGCGCCATACAGTCTTCAAAACCGTTCCAGGAGAACTAATATGATAAAAGGGATCAACCATTTAGGTATCGTTGTTGAAAATATTGACGAGATGGTCTCGTTTCTCAGTGAATCATTTGGGGCCGAAGAGATCAAGCGGATCGATATCCCGCAGATGCAGCAGATTTCTTCATTGGTCAGAATCGGGAACGATTGCCTGGAATTGATGGAGCCCACCTCGCCGGAGGGGACCGTCGGACGGTTCCTGAAATCGAAAGGGGGCGGACTGCATCATATTTCCCTTCTCTGCGAAGATGTGGCAGCAACCTGCGCCCAACTCGAATCAAAGGGACTGCAGATCGTGGGCAAGGTTTTGAACGATGATTTCAGGGTCGCATTTATTCATCCAAAAAGCGGAAAAGGGGTCCTGTATGAGCTAACGGACCAGTCCTCTCTGGACCGGACGCCGGAATGATCCGCCTGCACGGGCATACCAATGTGTGAGAATGAACCAAACCAATCAAACAGGGGAAATTGAGATGAGAGAAGTTGCTGTTTTGGGAGTCGGGCAAAGTAAATTCGGGAAAATGCCTGATATCTCTGTCGCAGAATTGGGACGGGATGCTGCTCTTGCTGCTGTGGAAGATGCCGGCATCAATGTAAAAGAGATTCAAGTCGCATACGGGTCCCGACTATTCGACCTGATGTGCACCAGCCAGGATATTCTCAAGGAGATCGGCGTTACCAATATTGAAATGGTCAACGTGGAGAACGCCTGCTCGGGAGGATCCACTGCGGTCCGCGGCGTCTGGAAAGAGATCGCTTCCGGTCACTATGATATCGGGATCGCCATTGGTGCAGAGTCGATGACGACCAGTCCTATTGCCGGGAGGCTGATTCCGCCAGGAAAAGATGACCTGAACGGTCAACTGGGTCTGACCATGCCCGGTGTATTCGGGATGCTGGCCCGACGGCAGATGGAAGAAAATGGAGCAACCAAAGAGGACTTTGCCCAGGTCTCGGTTAAAAACCATCACCATGGCTGTCTGAACCCGTTTGCCCAGTATAAAAAGGAATTTACCATTGAAGCGGTGCTCAACTCCCGGATGATCTGCGATCCGATCACTTTGCTGGAATGCTGCCCCAATTCAGACGGGGCTGCTGCTGTTATTCTCTGTTCCATGGATGTCGCCCGGAAGTATACCCGCAATCCCGTCAGAATTCTTTCTTCCAGTCTTCTTTCAGGAGATTACAGCTATCGCCAGGATGATATCACCCTTTCTCCGCTGGGTGTAAAAACCGCCCAGATGGCTTACGAAATGGCAGGTTGCGGACCAGAGGACATCGACGTGGTAGAACTGCACGACGCCTTTGCTCCCGAGGAAATATTACGGTACGAAGATCTCGGACTCTGCAAAAAGGGGGAAGGAATCGCGTTTCTCAGGTCCGGCGCTTCCGCTTTAGGGGGTAAAGTCCCGGTCAATCCCAGCGGCGGTCTGTTAGCCCTGGGGCATCCCCTCAGTGCGTCCGGTGTGCGTGTTGTTGTGGAAATCACTCAGCAGTTGCGGGGCAGAGCCGGCCAGCATCAGGTTGACGGGGCCAAAGTGGGGCTCGCCCACATGCTGGGTGGCATGGTCACCGGGCTGGAAGCCGGCGCCTGCTGTATTCATATCCTGGCAAAATAACCAGGGAAGACACTATTCAGATGAACGTCGCTAAAGGCGTCCCGGACTGCCGGGAAACGTCTGTTTTCATTCTCAACCGATCATCAACCAGGAAGACGGAGATTTCAACATGGCCGAACAAGTCCCGATCCGGGAAGGCACCTTTAAAGAAGATAAAACTGGCGCGATACTGCTGGCCAACCGCTGCAAGGCCTGTGGTCAGATTTTTTTCCCAAAATCCAAATTCTGCCTGAGTTGTGTCCATAAAGAGATGGAAGAGATCGAACTCAGCCAGCGCGGTATCCTTTATTCATATACCATTGGACACATGCCATCGTCCCATTTTAAACCTCCGTATGCCATTGGATATATCGACCTGCCGGAAAAGGTTCGCATATATGCACCGCTGGTGATGACAGCAGACCAGTCTTTTCAGGTCGGAATGGAAATGGTGGCCGTGATTGATAAACTGTGGGAAGAAGACGATAAGGAGATTATCGGCTATAAATTTAAACCGGTCGACAACGCCTCATGAAATAGCTGCGCCTGTCTGTTACCGCATACAGCCGTTTTGTGGCACATCTCCACACCTGAAAATTTCCGGAGGTCTGTGCCTGGCAGGAGCAGGCGACTGGTGTTGCGTCATGTCTCGAATGTCATTTCGATTCCGGAGAAATCAGGGTGCTCACTGGGAGTCTCAAGATTCAACGGATCGAGACCACGTCCCCCAATGTCTGCAAATCCCGACTTTATGCAGTTGACTTGAGACTAGCGATAGGTCTTGGTCTTGAAATAGTCGGATGGCTGGGCGGAATAATGGGAAATGGTTTCCGGCGGATTGTCACCGATGGTGATTTCAGCCCTCATGTCCAGGATATCGGCGTATTCACAGGCCCTCAGCAGGAGGTTGCGGGTACTCTTCAGGATCTGCTGCGGTTTTTTACCCGCCTTATACTCCCGGGTCCAGTCGGTCGTCGTCGAAACTGTCTGATTGTCATGTTTTTGGGCTTCTGTGTGGGTGGACAGCTTCCAGAAACCGGCTTCCAGGGTCTGGTCAAACTTCGGCCGTTGCAGTTTGGGTGACGGCATATTTTTGCAGTGGACCGTTAATTTCACGCGAACAATCGAGTTTTCCATAGTTCATCACACCGGGGGCAGGGTTCTAAAACACCTCCACCATCAGGGGAGGTGTAGGGGTTTCAGGCACTTTTGCGGTTCAGGACATGGCTGCCCAGCCATGCATGCAAGGGCAGCATCTGCTTGTAATAGTTGCCGGCAAACGGCACAATCTCCGGGGAATAGAACAGATCGGGGATCTTCATCTCGACACCGACGTGTATCCCCTTGAAGAGAAGGTAGTCCGCATTTTCATGGGAGGCGTCATAACCGGTCGGGATCCGCTTATAGTGTTTTCCCTTGAGCTCCAGCCCGGATCTGGCCAGTTTGGCCGCCATCTGCTTCAGGGCCTTGCCTGCTTTTGGATCCACCACCGCATCCCGGTATGGTTTGAGTATGTGATTGGGAATCATGTACAGACCGGCCCCAAACATGATGTTGCCCTCTTCCAGGTGAAAATAGAAACCTGAACATTCCATCCGCTTCTGCATCCCTTCCCAGAACCAGATTCCCATATTGGTTTTGTACGGGGTCTTGTCCTGGCTGAAGCGGGTATCGCGGTTCAGTCGGAACAGGCTCTGGTTGACCTTGGGGATCGCATGGATGGCCGGCACGATCTTTCTCAGCTCCTGTCCCATAGCCTTCACAAATTCCACAGCCGGTTGCTTGACATGGGCTTCGTACTCCGCCTTATGCTCCTCAAACCAGCGTCTGGTGTTGTTCTTCTTCAACTCTTTGAAGAATTTGACGGTCTCTTTATTAAACCCCTTGAATTCACTCATCGTGATCTCTGATCCCTTATTTTGTTAAGCCCTCCCCGGGGCATTCAGAATTGCAGCTCACTCCCGTCATTCTACACGCTGCGCCTCATTGAGCCAATCGGAAATTGAATCTCTTCGTCGACTTTTTGTATGAGAATAGCACTTCGCAATCTGGACAGAGTGTCTGGTATGAAGCTGTTTCAGACGATTAGTCGAGTTTTTAGATGATCTGAACGACATTGAGCGTCCGAAATCCCAACTGTCTGAGGACAGCGTCCGAGTTTTGGGATTTCAGCGAGATGCGTTCTAGATCATCTTTAAAACGAGTCTCCGTCTGAAAGAGGTTTGTACCAGACACGGATAGATAAAGAGTCCTATTCTCATGCTTCGTTGTGCCCCGCCCGCGGGAATGATGGCCCGGGTCTCCGGCAGGAAAGGGGCGGGATTTGAAATTGGTTGACATTTTGCCCCGGATCGTGAAAAATTTGGTCTCCTGAAAGAAACAATTTAAGAGCGTGTTCACTTCTCTGGACGTCAAAGGAAGCCGGTTCGCAGCACGGGTGTCTGCGGACGATCACACTTCTGGAAAAGGACAACGGATGACATTGAACCAGGGTACATCCCGGACTTACTCCTCTGTTGTTGCCGGAAAATGGTTCGGTAAACTGATGGAGGGCGGTATCCCGCCAAAAACCATTGAAAATCGCAGCCACGTCCGGCTTGAACAGCTGGAGAATGTGGACGGACGAATTCCGCTGCCTGATTTTCAAAGGCTGATCCAGTGCAGCTATGACCTGCTGGAAGACGAGGCCATGGCCCTTCGCGTTGGAGCGGCAGCGAATCCGAATGAGATGGGGATACTGGGTTATATCCTGCTCAATTGTCGCACCCTGGTCGAGATGCTGCACGCCACGGTCCAGTATAGCCCCCTGCTGACCGACCTGAGGATGCAGCTCACCGAAAAGCGAAAGCACTTTGAGCTGGAACTGCTTTCCAGCAATCCAGATGCCTGCGATCTCGATCACAATCCCCTGATCCGTTACCGGGTCGAGTCCACTTTTGCCTGGACGGTGACCATTTTCCGCTGTTTCAAGCGGGAGTTGCGGCCGGATACGGTTTTTTTCAAACATTCCCGGCCCGGCTATGAAAAGGCCTATCGCCATGTATTCCAGACAAGCCTGCATTTCAACCAGCCAACCAATAAAATGCTGTTTTTCAGAAAGGACCTGGAAGAGCGTTGGAACCATTCCAATCCTTACCTGTTAAAGCTCTACCGGCAGCACGCCGAAAAACTGCTGGCGGCGCTACGTCCTCCTAAATCCTTTGAACAGCGTATTGAAACCATCATTTCCGGCAACCTGGCCCGGAATGTGGTCAACCTGGACATGGTCGCAGATCAGCTGCAGGTGAACCGCTGGAAACTGGCCCGACTGCTCAGGGAACACCAGACCTCATTCCAGGAAATTCAGGATGGGGTGCGGCTCAACCTGGCCAGGATGTATCTGAAAGACACCGCCTTTCAGATCGGCGACATCCATGAATTGCTGGGGTACTCGGAAGCCAGTGCGTTCACCCGCGCGTTTAAACGCTGGACGGGGATCAGCCCCAGGGATTTTCGTCAGCAGTTTCACCATCCACCCGCCACGGGAAACCCCCTGGCATCAGATCACATCCTGACCTGATCTACCATTCACCCCCTTCAGATCGATATCCCCGGCAAAAAGCGTTTCTCCTGCAAACCCGCACGCTGCCACGAAATGTTAAAAATATACCCGTAAATGTCATGGACGAGACCGCATTAAAACTGCTGACCTGAACCTGGAAAATAGAACAGGTTCGTAACCAATCAGAATTTACTCAAGGGCACCCTGAATAATTGACATTATCGAGCTTACCGGACACCAAAGGTTGATCTTTCAAGAAGCACACGAGTCCATCCATGGCTTCCGGGGTTCTTAAAACATCAACCCTTTGATGCTGACTGAGTTCCAATCAGTCAAGGTGCCCTCAGGCAAAGAAGCCGGGTGACGGGTCCGGCTCCTTCAGTGATAATCCGCTGAACAGTTACCCGGTTTTGAATCCTGGACTTCAGGCTGATATGAAAATATCCGAAAAAGACGCCCTGGGACTTCTGTCCGGTTTTTTACCCCTGGAAATGCAGGCCGAAGAAAGTGCCAGCATCGACGGGCGATCTTATGCCATCACCATGGCCATTGACAACGCGGACGGCCTGCTCCTCTTTAAAGCCGGCCCATCTGAGCAGATCGACCGGTTTTGCGGAGATGAGCCGGTCGATGGTTGTTTTATGACCCGCCTCGACCCCCTGGTGGCTTTTCGCCGCTATCATGCCATGGCTGCAGCCAAAGGGATGGCCGTCCCTGCGGCAGCGCTGCGCCAGGTAACCGGGTTGATCCATCAACTGGTCCGTTTTTTCAGTGAACAGGATTGCCTGATACTGAAGCTGGACCCCATCACGATTAATTCAACGGGTGAGGTCGCCTGGTCCGGCTGCCAGCTGGAAGTGGATGACGATGCGCTCTTTCGTCAGCCCGGACTCTCCGGAAAGGGAATCGGCACAGAACACCCCCTGGAGCGCCGGGGTCAATCCCAGGGCATCACCTATGTCGACCTGGGGGGTAAGATCGCCATTTTAAGTGCCGGCGCCGGATCCACCATGGCTGTTGTTGATCTGGTTCACCATTTTGGCGGCGAACCGGCCAATTTTGTGGACGCCATGGGGGGTGCCGGTCTGGAAACCATCCGCAATCTGGTCGATCTGGTCCTCACCCGGGCCGAAACCGATCCGGCCATCAAGGTCATCCTGCTGGTGATGCATCTGAGTGCCACCCCAATGAAACCGATTGTCGAGACCTTCTGCCAGGTGATTCAGGCCAGAAGAACCGGCCACCCGCTGGTCGGATACCTGCATGCCGGGGGCAGCGCATTGCTCAACTACTCGCTCGGTGAGGCTCAGGAACTGTTCCGGTCCTGCGGATTTCAGATCTTTGCGGACCTCTCCGACGCCATCCGGGAGGCAGTGCGGTTAAGTTCTTAACCCTTTAATCGGCGAATCGAACATGTCTATTCTGGTGAATCGTGACACCCGGGTCCTGGTACATGGCCTGACAGGCAGATATGCCGGCCTGCAGGCAGCCATGATGAAACAGTACGGGACGCGTCTCGTGGCAGGGGTTGCTCCCGGACGCGGCGGGGAAACGCTGCTTGAGATTCCCCTCTATGACAGTGTCCGTGAGGCGTTGATGAATCAAGCCGTGGATGCCGCCATCATCTACGTTCCGGCCCCCCTGGTGCTGGAGACTTTTTACGAGATCTCCGAACAGGGCATCGGGACCATCTTCATTGCCACCGAAGGGGTTCCTGTGCATGATACGCTGAAAATCCGGAGACTGGCTGAAGTCAATGGTCTCTGGGTGATCGGACCCAATTCCCTGGGCATTATCACCCCCTCCGAAACCCTGCTGGGGTCCATGGACGCCACCCACTGCCGGCCGGGGAGTCTGGGGCTGATATCCAGAAGCGGCACACTCTCGATCCTGGTGATGTCCGTGCTGCATAAAGCCGGATTTGGATTCAGCACGGCCATTTCCATCGGGGGGGATTTTATCAGTGGTCGCTCCCAGGCGGATTACCTCAAACGGTTTGAAAGGGACCCCCAGACCCGTCAGGTCGTGATGCTGGCTGAAATCGGGGGATCCATGGAGTACCAGGCTGCCGAACAGATCCGCCGCATGTCCAAGCCGGTGATCTGCTATCTGGTTGGTCGTCAGGCTCCCCGGGGGAAAACCATGGGGCATTCCGGCGCCATTATCCGGGAAAACCGGGAGACCGCGGCGGAAAAGGAGAAGGCCCTTTCGGCAGCCGGGGCAACGGTCGTGCAGACGCCATGGGAGATACCGGCCCTGCTGGCACCGAGCTGAGTTGCCATCAGAGAGAGGAACAGTATGTCATTGAACTCATTCTGATAGCTGAATTGTTACGTTGCATTTAATCGAAACAGATGACGAGCAAAGGGAGGAAAACATGGGAACAAAAAAACGGTATTTGATTTCAGGATTCGCGTTCATAGTGACACTGCTGTTTCTGGCACCCGGGGCCATGGCCCGGGAGTTTATTACCATGGGGACGGGTGATCCGGCCGGAACCTGGTATCACATCGGCAACGGGATTGCCAAGGTGCTGAACGATCACAACCCTGACTGGAAAATGGCCCCCGAAGCCACCGCCGGCGGTACAGAGAACCTGCGGAAAGTGGCACGGGGCGAGATTGATCTGGGTCTCACCCATGTGACCGACCTGATGGGCAATATCAAGAAAAAAACAGTTTCTCCAAATGATTTCAGGTTGTTGATGGCTGCCCATGTCAGCATCGCCCATTTCGTTGTCTTAAAGGATGGCAAATACAAGCAGGGGGACCTGGACAAGATCATGCAGAAGGGCACCCGTATCGGTGTCGGTGAACCGGGCAGTGCCATCAGCGGAATTACGAAATTGTTCCTGTCCGTATACGGATTAACACTGGAAGACATGCAACCCTCCTATGTCAGCCAGAGCGAACAGGTCAACGCCATCAAGGACGGGGTGATCGACGTGGCCACCCTGGGCAGCGGCCTGCCGGTTCCTTCTGCTATGGACCTGGCCACAACCCGCGGGATTTATATCATCAACATCCCGGACCCCATCATCGAGAAACTGCGGACCAAGGTCCCGATCTTTGTCAAGTATGTGATCCCCGGCGGCATCTATCCCGGCGTCGATGAAACGGTCAACACATTCGGTATTCCGGCCTACCTGATTGTCAAAAAAGACCTCAGTGATGAGATTGTTTACAAACTGACCCAGGGTATTCTGGAATACAATATGGAAATCGCCAAGATTCATCGGGCGGGGATGGAGTACAATACCAAAAACGCGTTCAACTACATGGGCGCCCTCATGAAAATGGGATGCCAGTTCCATCCCGGAGCGATCAAGTATTACAAAGAAAAAGGCTTATGGAAGTACTAACAGCGGAGCAGGAAGACCCCATTCAGCCCTTCATACCGAGTGCCCCCAAAGAGGAGGCTTTTGAGAGCCGGTTTCGCAAACTCCCCCGGTATCTCAACTATCTGGCGATTTTCATCGCCATGCTGTTTGTGGGATTTCACCTCTATACAGGGATTTATGGCAGACTGCCGGCATTGCAGCAACGGATTATCCATGTGACCCTGGGCTGGATGCTGATCTGGCTACTGATCCCGGCCCATGCGCGCTTGAAGGAGAACCGGCTGGTGTTGGGGTTTGATACACTGATGATGCTGGTCTCGCTGGGTATCGGGGTCTATGTGTACCAGAGTTTTGCCTCCTATTTTGACCGGGTGGGAATGGCGCTGCCACTGTCCGATCTGATCCTGGGCACAACAGCTATTATTTTTACCATCGAGCTTGCCCGTCGGACCATCGGCCATTTTTTTGTGGGGATCATCCTGGCCTTTATGCTGTTCAGTTTCTTCGGGCCATATATGCCTGATATTATAGCTCACCGGGGTTTTGGCATCTCAAAAATGGTCAGTTCCTTCTTTCTGACGACCTCGGGTATCTACGGGATGATCACCGGGGTCTCCGCCACCTATATCGCCCTGTTCATCATCCTGGCGGCCCTGATCCGGGAGTCAGGCGTGGGGGACCTGTTTATCAAGATTTCCATGAGTCTGTTCGGCACGGTGCGCGGCGGTCCGGCCAAAATGGCCATCATCACCAGTTCCCTCTTCGGGATCATCACCGGTAGTTCCATTGCCAATGTGGCAGCGACAGGCGCCTTTACCATTCCCCTGATGAAACGGTCCGGCTACAAACCCCATTTCGCGGCGGCGGTGGAGGCGGTCTCCAGTTCAGGGGCGCAGCTGGTTCCCCCGGTGATGGGCGGATCGGTCTTCATCATGGTGGAGATTCTCGGGATCAGCTACTGGGAGGTGGCCAAAGCGGCGCTCCTGATCGCCATCCTTTTTTATATCGCCCTCTTCTGCATGGTCGATTTTGAGGCACTGAAAACCGGACTGGCAGGAATTCCCCGGGATCAGCTGCCCAGTTTCAGGCAGGCTATCAAAAATGAAGGGCACCTGCTCCTGCCGATCTTCATCCTGATCTACCTGCTGGCTATTGCCCACATGTCACCGCCCCGGGCTGCGACCGTCACCATCATCTCCATACCCCTGATCAGCCTGTTCAGGTCCTCCACCCGCATGACACCACGTTCGATTTTCAGGGGCTTAAAAAACGGCGCCTATGGATCGTTGATCATCATCGGTGTTATCTGCGCGGCCAGCCTGATTCAGGGAATTGTGGACCGCACCGCCCTGGGGTTTAACCTCTCAACGGTCCTGATCGAGATATCAAAGGGGAATCTCTTTCTACTGCTTTTTTATACCATGATCGTATCGCTGATCATCGGGATGGGACTACCGGCCATGATCTGCTATATCCTGCTGGCGGTGCTTGTGGCCCCGGCACTGGTGGAGATGGGAGTTGAGCCCCTGGGGGCACACCTGTTTATCTTCTATTTCGGGATCCTGTCGAACATCACGCCGCCGGTGGCGCCGGACGCATACGTGGCCGCCAGCATCGCCGGAGCCAATATGCTGAAAACCGCCGTCACGGCAACCAAACTGGGACTGGTCCTGTATCTGATCCCCTATATGATCATTTTCAATCCGGCCCTGATGCTGAAGGGATCCCTGCCGATCCTGATCTGGACCTTTGGCTCGGCTGCCGTGGGAACTTACATGCTGGCCTGTTTTCTACAGGGCTACCTGCTCCAAAACTGGCGGATCACCTGGCCGGAGCGCCTGATCCTGCTGGGGGCATCGATTGCCCTGCTGAAACCGGGTCTGACCAGCGACATCATCGGATTTCCGCTGTTTCTGGGCGTCATCATTTTCCGGTACCTGGCGGAGCGACGGAAGGGCCTTTCAGCAAAGGGCAGGACCATGTAAAAGGCAACACCTGACGGAACTATTCACCTGGTGACGCCCCAAAGGGTTCTTGAAACACAAACCCTTCGGGGCTGAGCGGAAATTGAACTGAATAGATAC
>JAHJRI010000442.1 GCA_018830885.1 bacterium
AATCCGGCCCTTTCAGGGAATGATGGCTTATAGGGTCTGCCAATAATTGTAAATCTCTTTGTATTGTTTGACCTTTTACCCCTTACCTTGGCAACAAGGGCCACTGTTGGCAGGGGCTAAGCTCAGGAGTTCTGAAGTTAGATGGGAAATTGACAATGGTAATCAAACAGTTACAAAAATCTTCTATCCTCCCTTTAAACATGTGGACAGGATCGAGGATTATAGAGTTGCTTACCAGGTGTTTAAAGAACGATTAGGATTATAACTGAGGAGAGGAGTTATGCTACCGGCCACATTGGCACATGAAGTCAAAAAACAGGTGCTACATTACCTGGAGGCGACATTCCCCATGCGTGATCCCCAGGTGGAGGCAGCGCTGGGCCAGTTTTTCCTGGATCCAGACAAAGGATTGTTTAAAGGCCCCTGGCTGCAGTTGAAACGTCCATTTCGTTTGGCAACCAATTCGGGAGAGCAGTTTTTTGACTTGAAAGTCCCCTTTACTCCATTTCGCCATCAATGGCTATCCTGGCAGCGGTTAACCAGTAAGGATAACTCCCCTAAACCTACCCTAGTCACCACCGGCACTGGCTCCGGAAAAACGGAATGTTTTCTCTATCCACTGCTGGACCATTGCAACCGTTTGAAACATTCTGGGAAAAAGCAAGGAATTAAAGCGATCGTCCTGTACCCAATGAATGCCCTGGCATCAGATCAAGCAGGGCGATTTGCAGAGGAGATTCTGAAGTCCGGTCAACTGTCCTATGATGCAGAAATTAATGGCAAGATGGTTCGCAAGGCAAGCATACGCGTGGGGTTGTATACAGGCAGAATGCAACCTGGGCAGGAAGACCGCTCTGATGTCGATAGTGGAACATACAGTGAAGTACAGATTATTCCTTCCGTAAAAACAGGCGGAAAACCTGCTTATGTTGCGATTACCAATAGGGAGGAAATGCAAGGCAATCCGCCGGATATCCTTCTGACAAACTATAAAATGTTGGATTATTTGCTGATGCGCCCAAAGGATCAACGGATCTGGGAGCATAACATGCAGGATTCTGCTTTATTGCAGTATCTGGTCCTGGATGAGCTGCATACCTATGATGGTGCCCAGGGAGCTGATGTAGCTTGTTTAATCCGGCGTTTGAAAGAACATCTGGGAATTCCCAAGGGAGCCCTTTGCGTTGTCGGTACAAGTGCCACCATAGCTGGTGGAGAAGATGAAACTAAAATGGATCCCCTAGATCGCTTGTGTGGTTTTGCTGGCAGCCTTTTTCAAGAAAATCTGCCCAATGATGCTGTGATCACCGAGGACCGTTATGAGGTGGAAGAGATTATTCGCACCAGTGCTGAAATATCCTCCCTGCCGAACGCCTTGGATTGTCAACCAAAACAAAAAGAGACCTCGAGTGAATTTGCCTATCGCATGGCCCCCCTATTTGATGGGCCTTCCTATCCTGTTGATGCCTCCAATGAGTGGTTGCAGAAATTGATAGAGAGACAGGAGGTTGATGTTCAACCCGACTTCCAAACAGTTATCTTTGAAAAGGATGCTGAAACCCAATGGGGATTGGCGTTAGGAGAATGGTTAAGGGCGCAACCCCTTTTTCATCAATTGCTCCAGATTACCAATGAAAATGTAGTCTTATGGACTGATCTATTAAAAATCCTCAGTCGTGAAGATTTTGATTTTCGAGATACAGGCAATTTCGAAGCCCGATCACAGGTGTTAATGGCTTTATTAGCACTGGTTACTCACGCAAGGGAATTAAGATCCGGAAGAGCGTTTCCATTGGTTCCGACACAAATTCAATTTTGGTTAAGGGAGTTGAGACGGATCGGACGAATTATCAGTGAAACCCCAAAATTTAGTTGGTTAGATGAACCACTTCCAGACAAGAGACAATTACCAACAGTGCAATGTACTGAATGCGGAGAGTCGGCCTGGGTAGCATTGGTTGATCTGGATATGGAAAGCACTGTCAGGCAGCATACTGATGGCTTTGCTCTGGTTGATGATTATCAGAAAATCTACCAGGGTTGGGGGTTTGAACATCTCGCTTCACAACACTTGGTCATACTGAGTACCTGGAAAGATGGCGATGATCCCTTGCCAAAAACAGGAAGTACACCAACCGATAGTGGACAGGAAAATGTTCAACTCGAAATTGAGGAAACAAAGTACTACCTCGCTCCAACGTCTCTGATCGTCAGACAAGGTCCTGGTCCTTGCCCCCTAACTGGAGAGTCTACTTTTAGAATTAAAGTAACCCGAGAGACTGATACAAGGGGTAGTAGTAATATCAGATTTGCACTAAAACGTTGTCCACACTGTCAATCTTTGGACAGTTTAATGTTTATTGGTAGCAGAGCAGCAACAGTGGCATCGGTGGCTATTGACGAAGTCTTTGGCTCTATACTTAACAATGATCCCAAATTGCTAGCATTTACTGATAGCGTTCAGGATGCTAGTCACAGGGCTGGTTTCTTTTCCGCCCGTACTTATAATTTCAGCTATAGAACAGCTTTGCAGCATATTATCGATGACGCGGGTCCTGGAGGATTGCCGATTGAGCACGTGGGTGAATCACTGGTTAAGTTCTGGTCTGAAGAGAAACCTGGACGCCCGGGGAGTGTCAAAGAGGTTATGGCAACTCTTATTCCCCCGGACTTGCGAGAGTATGGGGCTTACTTGTCGTTTCGAGACAATCACTCACAACACATCCCCTCGTCTATTTTGCAGAAACAGTTCATTGAACGGTTGAACTGGCAGGCAACGAGTGAATTTAGTTTGATGCAGACACATGGTCGAACCATGGAAGTGCACGCATCCGGGTGTCTGGGTTGGGATCAGGAAGTTGTGCTGAACACTCTCTCCAATTTGAGGTCTCGGCTGCCGTCTATTAGTCCGGCTCTTGAAGTAATAAAGGATGAGGCCTTTTTGCTTTGGATATTTGGGATATTACATCGATCCAGGGAGAGGGGGGCATTATATCACCCCTTTTTAGACAGTTATGCCATAAAGAATTATTGGGGTAAGGTTCCATTTAAGGAAGTCATTTCAGGTAGAGAGACATTTCCACCGAAAGGTAGATATAGACCGAGGCTACTGGCTACAACAAGGGATAAATACCATGATCATATTTTATCTCCTTTTGTCATAGGATCCCAACCGCCGTGGCATGTTGTCTGGATCAGAAGAGTACTAAATGACGCACCGTTTGATGACAATACGTTGTTGGACTTGATTAATGGACTATTGTTGTCTGGAACCGAAGCAGGGCTTTTTAAGTGCTTATATAAGGACGGTGAAAAAGCTTACTATGCACTGAATTCAGGTGCTGCAATTCTTTATCCTGAAGGTGTCAAGCTTGTCTGTAACACATCCGGTCACGCGCTGTTTCGACCAGAGTGGGAAAGCAAAATCTGGATTGACGGGGCAAGCCTGGAATATCGTGATGATAGGGGGCGATACAAACAAGGCGTATTAAATGAGAGAGAACGATATTATCAGGATCGATATCGGAAAGGGGCACTACGACGTGTTTTTGCGCATGAACATACAGGACTTTTGACCACGGAAGAGCGGGAGGCTTTAGAGATGTCCTTCAGTGTCGGCGGACATGCTGATGACCCTAATGTTTTGACCGCAACATCAACCCTGGAAATGGGGATCGATATTGGTGATCTGTCCACTACGATGCTTTGTTCAATTCCCCCATCAATTGCCAGCTATCTGCAGCGGATTGGTCGTGCAGGAAGATCAACCGGGACAGCTCTTGTATTGGCAGTAATCAATCAACGTCCACATGACCTGTTCTTTTACGCACGACCTGATGAATTATTGAGGGGCGACATTGAACCGCCGGGTTGTTGGCTGGACGCCAGTGCTGTGTTGGTGCGTCAATACTTGGCGTTTTGTCTGGATCAGGCGGTGAAGGGTAAGATTATTGTTGATCTACCAGCAACGGGGAAACAACTGGTTGATGAAATGATTATAGTAAAACAGGGGCATATACAGGTCTTGTTGGAGTGGATGACTACCAATGAATCAGAATTACAACAGACATTTTTGGCAAGGTTCGAATCAGACGTTCAGGATGATACTATAAAACGCTTCACGCTGGAGACCCGAAGTGAACGTTTACGAGAGCGAATTGAGATGGCAGCCCGGGAGTTTCATGTCCAGAGAGAGCTGCTGAGGATCGCCAATCAACGACTAAAGGAACAAAAGCAAAAACTGGATCCGGCGACAGACGAAGAAACGTTGCGGGAAATTGAAAGGGAAAAACGAATTCTTGCTGCCAGAACACGAAAACTTGGCGATATCTCTGCTATAGAGGTGCTGATCGAGCATGGATTGTTGCCCAATTATGCTTTTCCCGAAAGAGGCGTCCGTTTTTCCGGAACCACGTATAATCAACATGCAATTGTCAATGATTTCACGGCCAGTCAATCAACTAGCGAAGAAAAGAGTTCCAGAAGAAACAAGGAAGGTCGGTTGAAGACCTATGAAATAGTCCGCGGTGGCGCTTCCGCCATAAGGGAATTGGCGCCAGCAAACCACTTCTACACACACAGTCATGTCTTTGATATTCAGCAACTGGAAATTGGCAGTAAATCCGACCCACTTATCGAAGAATGGGCGGTATGCGGGCAGTGTGGACATATGCGTTTAGCAGCTGAAGTAACAAAACCGGATGCAAGACCTGACTGTCCACAGTGTGGCTACGACGGCCCCGAAGGGCAAACTGATATTGGCCAACACAGAGCCTGTTTGCCCTTTCATCGTTCTCAGGCAGTTTCTTACATGGAGTATTATGACAGCCTTTCCGGAGGAAAAGGCGAGGAACGGGAAAACGAGTTCTACCGTTTGGTCACCAGTTTTGATCATACTATTGCGCAAGCCAGTGGCGCTGTTGGTGAAGATAGCCTTCCGTTTGGAATTGAATATCGGGAAGCTATTCGTATTAGAGAGTTAAATACAGGGTATGCAGATCAGAGTCTGGAAGTCGAATTCGGAGAAGATACCAGGGTGCCGGATGGTTTCGACATTTGCGCCGATTGCGGCATGGCTGTTGGACCTGGGCAAAGCAGGAGCGATGTGAAACATCGAAAAAGTTGCCCGGGGAGAACCAGAACCACATTGCGCCAAAGAGAAGGTAGAACAGGAGATCATTATCAATGGCAGCGAACCTGGCTATATAGAGAGTTGCGTTCAGAGGCTATACGTCTGTTGCTGCCTGAGGTGGAGAAAGCAGATCTGGACACTCTGGAGGCTTGTATCTATTTCGGAATGCGTTTGCGATTTCAGGGAGACCCTACTCATCTGATGGTTCGTCCTCAGATCATCCCAGATCATCGCCATGGAATTACGCGACACTACCTGGTGCTGGTAGATGCAGTGCCCGGTGGTACTGGTTTTTTGAAATCCCTTTATCAAAACGACAATGGATTAGATGGTGAAGGGGTTATGGAGGTATTTTCTCTGGCAAAAAATGCATTGGAAACGTGCGAGTGTAGGCGATTACAGCAGACAGATGATGATACTGATGGTTGTTATCGCTGTATACGAACCTATCATATGCAGCACAGGGCTCAGAATATCAGTCGTGAACGTGGTATTGCCTTGCTGAACCAATTGATTGACGCGGGTAAAAACCGAACCGAAAAAGAAGCATTGGACGAAATAAAAAGCATATCACTATTTGGAAGTGTTCTGGAAAAAAGATTTGCGGAGGGATTAGCTTCATGGGTGGCAAGTCAAAAAGGCCAATGGCAAGAAACCCTTATAAATGGCGCCAAGGGTTTCAAATTTGTGATTGGGAAACCTGAGCGGGCCTGGGAACTTGAACTCCAGCCAATGCTGGGCTCTGCCCAGGGGGTATCCGTCGGATGTCAGCCGGATTTCATGCTTCGATGTGAATCCAATGAGGTGAAGCCGATTGCCATATTTGTGGATGGTTTTGAGCCACATGTTCATCCAGGTGAGGAAAAAAGCCGGCTCACTGATGATATCAGAAAACGGAGAGCTATTCTTGAAAGTGGATCTTACAAGGTTTGGAGTATTAGTTGGGATGACCTGCTTAAAGATAAAGAGAAATCGGGATTGGCGTTTTTGCTTGATGAGGTTGTCAAATTTGTTTTAAGACCAACAGCGAATCAATTACAAAACGGAAATAATTCGGTCCCCGATATTTCCCTGGTCGCAGGCAACCCTTGGCAACAGCTGCAGGCCTTTATACTCTGTCCGGAAGAAAATTTCTGGTCTACTTTAGCAGTAA
Organism: bacterium; assembly: GCA_018830885.1. Taxonomy (GTDB): domain Bacteria; phylum SAR324; class SAR324; order XYD2-FULL-50-16; family XYD2-FULL-50-16; genus JAHJRI01. Next base: position 6,285 of record JAHJRI010000442.1, read on the forward strand.
ACGCTGCTGGGCAATTTATGAAAGCACTGGTAGTGCAGGGCATTGGTACGACAACCGAATCTATGCTTCAATCGATCGGGATATGGCAATCAGGATACAATCCACCACCTTTGAACACCGATAACCAGGGAGACTGGCTTTGGTTGACGCGTATCGGCAAGACAGAAGATCTATTTGCCTGTGCGTTAGCTGATGAGTTGGCTAATGATGACTTCCAGCAGTTACGGATGGCCTTACGACTGGACGATAGCGGAAGTGAACGATCTCAGACATCGACTTATCGTCTACGTTGGCGGCGGTTCATGGGGATGTTCAACCTGTTTCAATTTTCTGCTCACCTAAATGTATTCACCACATCTGAAGCAGAGGAAGGAATTGCACCTGAATTTGAAGTTGCAGTTGCAGCCGGGATAAATAGCGATTGGGAAGATGTGATTTCGGAAGTGATTACGGCTCTTGAACCGTTTGTTCGAATCTTAGCAAAATCTGGTAAAATGATGCCTGAAGTTGAATATTACGATAATAACTTGGGAGATGAATTATTTGCTGAACTTGCGTGGCCTGACGCATCAAAACCGATTGCAGTCTTAACCGGAGACCAGGCCAGTTTTGCCAATCAATGGCAACAAGCTGGGTGGAAAATAATTACAAGCGACGATTTGGCAGCTTTAGGATTAAAGAATTGCGCGAACCAAATACCTGATTGACCAAAAGGAGATAACTAATGGCAAAACTAATGGTGCACAGAGAATTGTTTAAAACCTTTGGCCGACTGCCTTCTAAAGTGCAGAAGAAAGTATATGAATTGATGAAGAAGTTTGAAGAAGATAGCATCCAAGCCAGCCTTCATCTGGAAAAGGTCAACAACGTTAAAGACAAAAAGGTCAGAAGCGCACGGGTGGGAGACGATTACCGAGCCATTATTATTGCTCCTGAGCAAGGAGACACCTATCTATTAATGTATGTTGATCATCATGATGAGGCTTACAGATGGTGCGGTAATAAACAGTTTGAAACGCATACGTCACTGGGAAGCTTTCAGGTTTTTGATGTTGGTGCGGCACAAGAGCTGGTATCACAAGAACAGTTTCAACCAAAAGAAGAGGAAGAGTCTTATATCCTGGATGATTTTAGCGACGACGAGCTATTTAAAGCTGGAGTTCCTGAATCTTTGATACCAGCAGTCAGGGCAGTGAAAGATGATAATACATTTGAGCAAATGGCTGAATATTTACCGACTGAAGCTTCTCAAGTACTTTATGGGATAGTATGTGGTTTGAGTCTGGATCAAGCCTTGGAAGAAACTCTGGGTTTTATGAGGTTGACAAGTAACACGCCCGTTGGACCTGGTGATTTTTCGCAGCTTGCCAATACAATGTCTATGGATCTTGTTCTTGTTGAAGGTGAGGAGCACCTGAAGGAGGTCTTAAGCGAAGATATTGAAGAATGGCGAATTTTTCTTCACCCATATCAACAGAAATTGGTTAGGTGGGATGTCAATGGTCCCATGAAAATAAACGGTGCAGCAGGAACTGGTAAAACGGTGGCCTTGATGCATCGTGCGGTTTGGCTGGCTAGAAATTCTGAGGTGGATGAAAAAACACTGGTTACTACCTATACGACCAATCTATCAGTCACTATCAAAGTGTTGATTGAGCAAATGGCGCCTGAATTGAACTCAAAGATTGAAGTGACAAATCTGCATCAGCTTGCCAGAACGATCAGTCTGCGAGGTGGTTGGAAAGGAAAGATTGCCGAAGATTCCGATCGAGAACAGATATGGGAAAGTGTATTGAAAGTTCTCAAGCCAGAAGAATCGGAGTTTTCAGAAATAGGGATTATTGATGAATATAATCAGATTGTAGATCGGATGGGGATCGATAATGAAGATGATTACTTGACTGTTGTCCGATCTGGAAGAAAAAGGATTGGTAGAAAACAACGAAAGCTATTCTGGCAATATTTTGCAGCCTTTCAGCGAGAGTTGATCAAAAGAAACATGTTGACGTTTGAAGGGGTCGTCCATCAGGCCCGGTTGGTTGTTGAGCAGGGCAACTTTCCCCAGTATCGATATGTGCTCGTTGATGAACTTCAGGATTTTGGTTTGGAAGCACTACGTTTAATTAAAGCAATAAGTCCTATTGATCAGGAGCTGGCGAATCCACTGTGCGTTGTGGGTGACGGTCATCAGAGGTTATATGGGAATGTTCCAATACCATTGAGTCGAGCAGGCATTAATGTCAGGGGACGATCACGTAGGCTCAAAATCAACTATAGGACCAGTGAACAAATACGGCAGTGGGCGCACGGTTTGCTCTACGGCCTTGAAATAGATGACTTGGATGGAAATACCGTTGATACAACAGGAGACCGGTCTGTATTCCGTGGGGATAACCCGAAGATTATTCAGTGCTCGGACTTTGATGAGGCAGGAAAAGCAGTCATCGAATGGATCAAAGGACTGAAAGCTGCTAAATTTGGAGAGCATGAAATCTGTGTTGTGCCTACTATTCCGCAAATAATCACTGCAGTAAAATCGGCCGGAATTCAAACCCTGCAACTGAAACCCCGCCAGCGTGATCCTGGTAAAGAAGAGCAGGGAATCCGCCACGGAACAAAAAAGAGAATCAAGGGACTGGAGTTCAGAGCAATCGCCTTAGTTATCACTGCAGATGATCCTGATGCTCACAAGCATTTCGCAAACTATGTGGCCGCAACACGCGCCAGGGAACAGTTGTTGGTTGTTCAATTGAGGGAATGATATTAGGCTACGGAATAACTTCTTGAAAAGTAAAGCCCAAGTTTAAGGGACATGCTGCGGGCGATGTCCGAGTCTAGCTGAAGTATTTTATTTTCAAGGAGATAGTCAAAACTCTTGTTTCTGATGCTGAAACATTTTGAAAAATCTACAACAGCACCTTTTTTATGCTCAAGGTTATCATTGGGTTCAACATAAAAATACTTGAGATAACTGAATCCCATACCTTTTTCTAAGTAGTTACTCTCAATCAGTTTATCTAGTTTATCTTTTCTTGTTGCAGGGTCGACATCTCTTATCGGTGCAACGATAATACTGGTGACTTTCATATTATTTGATCGGTCCAGTTCACAAGAATGTGAAAGTACCATCACATCTGCAATCTTTAATACTCCAGCAAAACTCCAGCCTTTTTCTTCTCCAGAAATATCAGTTGAGAATTGAATTGCTTTGAGATTAATAGCCCCTAAAACGCGAACACCTCTAATAATGTCTCCTTGGCGAAGGCTATTTTTTTCAATATTTGCCGCATCAAGAAACATAATTAATCGTCCCAATCATCATCAAAGGAAATCGTATCGGATAAGTCAACGATATTCGAAAAAGAGTCAAGAACATCAATATCATCATCACAGAACGAATCCATACTTAAATCAGCAAAATAAATAGCATCAAATGCATCGTCATATTTATTAGACACGGACATAATCTTAGATATTAGTCGTTTAAGTATATATGTTTCATAAGCATTCTTGATCTCATTTGTGTCAGCTTTTTGATTTGATGCCGATGCAATTTGTCGTGTAATATCAAGCTGTTCTCTGTTGTCTGATTGTTGTCCTGTCCTTTCAAAATAAACGTAGTATGAACTTGAAGGATCAGCCTGGATTGTTCGATTCATTGAAGCACCCCGTCTAGATTCACTTCCTGAGGAAGTTTAAGATATACTTCTTTTTGATTCTCTAAAATCGCATAAAAATCGTCTATCATTTTTCCTGAGTTTTCACTTGGTTTATTGTTAATATCAATGATGACCCTTATTCCCGTCTCTGTAATTGGATGTTGTGCTAAATCTATTAGAACAGGTTTGTTTATTTCTGCTTTTTTTTGCAGCACAGCATTTTTCTTAAAGTCGGCATTGACTGAGATCATGATTTCATGCTCGTCGTACCCACTGATTGTGTAGAGTATGTTTTTCCCGCTTTCACGGTATCCGAATTGAACCTGAAAAGATGCAAGCTCTCGTTTCTTTCTGTTAACTGTTAATAGATGATCAAATATTGGAACAGCTGCTGCCATGCCATTATCGGCATCAGGCATCGGAAAGTTTAAAATGGAGACGACCCCTAACCATTCATGATCTGGTATGGATTCGGAAACAGTATCTAAGACTGATTTTACTCTTTCAAAACCAAAATCCATGCAGTCATTAAAATTATTGAAAATTTGTTTTGGTGGTCTTACCGTCAGCTCAAACTGGTTGTACCCCATGCCTAGAGCAAAATTTGATCCATGGATTATGATTCTAGAAATTTCAGGAGGAGCATTCTCAGGGACTTGGAGCTTTATTAAGTGTCCATTAAATTGCTTTTCAAGTACCTGCAATTCCTTTCCACAAGACAGTATTATATTCTTGTTTTCAGTAAAGCGAGATACGAGCTTTAGGCTGTCAACCTTCATCAGTTTTGTTTGCCGGGTGTTTTTACTCTATTTAATAGTGAAACTCTAAATTTATCGTAGCGCTTTTGTCAATGATTTGAACAGGGAAATCTATCCACTTGTAATTTCTCTAGCTTACATTGGTTCAGTTTTAAGATTGTTGGTTGTACAAATGCTGCAATCATCTGTCAAGCTTAAAGTCAGTTGTTACCAAGTTGAAACACTCACTTTTTCGAGCTCAGAAACACTTTGTTTGCTATGTGTTATTGATTTATCCAAATTATATTGTACAGTTACTAACTCATTCATATTATGAGATTTGCACTTAGCTAATAAATCAAATCTCATAAGCTTAAACAATTTTATTGCAAGAAGAATAGCCTTCGCTAAACCATGCTTTACAAACGATACGGCATTGTTTTGTTGAGAAAAAAAACCAGTATATTTTTGAGCAGAAAGAAAAGCTTCATCTTCATAATCCCAAATTAGCATATCACTATACAAGAGTTTTAGCTTTTCAACACATTCAGTTTCATATCCTACAAAAACTGAATTTGATGAGTTATATAATCCAATATTATGAGTTACTTCATGTCTAAAATTTATCAATATTTGCAGTTCTTGGATGTACTTTTCAACTTGTTCCCGCTCACTTTGAGAGAAAAATGACCCTTTCCAGTTTATTGGTTGTTTGAGACTCCCAAATAGCACGTTTTTTGTCTTTGGTGGAGTATCATAATTGGCATCAGTTACCAGTTTTACGAGCTTTGAAAGTGCATCTAGAGCAGTAGAAACTGACTTAATCGAATCAACCAAAGACCATACACTTGCATCAGGATAAAATCCGTAACAAATTCTTTCTTCACCGGCTAAAAACTTGGCTTTTCCTTCTTCATTAATAATCAAACTATTTAAAGAATCTAATAAATTAAATATGCAATACTCAGCATGAAAAAATTCAGATCTAATAACATCCCCAATTCTTACAATTTTATTTTTTATACTTAGCGCTTTCGCGATTTTAGAATCCCATCGCATTAATCCGTTGATATATTGTTCGTATTTGGCACTGTCAATATGCCCTTCTCTAATCTGAAGTTCCAATTCATTGGCCCGCATAAATAGGTCAAGATATTGCTGATTAATCAATTTACCTGAAATCAGTTGAAATGAAAAATCTTCAATATCTCGTAGTATCAGAAATAATGTTGATAATTTATCCTCTAAATAGGATTGGTAAACATCATCTATTAAGATTGAGAATGGAAATTTGGGATTTATGAAGCCTGTTTTAAGATTTTGTTCGACTCCTACAATATCTAATTTTTTTGATTTGCAGTATTCAAAGATATTTGACGATATAGAAGTAGAAAAGTAATTCCCTAGTGCATCTTCAACTTTAATTTGATTCGTTGAAATTTCAGTTAAAGTGATACATTTATTTGTTATGTATTTTCTCATCTCGTATTATTATTTAATAATTCAGTTGGTTATCCGTGTATCAGGAAAAAGCGTACTATTAGCACTTGATCTATGTCAAAGAGAGAGGGGAGCTTTTTTGGTGCCCTTACAATTATGATAGGCACGCACTGAGTTTGAACTAGCTTAAGTTAGTTCCCTAAATATATAGTTGAAGTGTGGGGGATAGTGTGGGGGAACTGTAGTTCTGAGAAAAATAATTTTATCTATTATCTTGATTTTACTGGTCGGAGTGAGAGGATTTGAACCTCCGGCCCCTGCCTCCCGAAGGCAAGACAGTATATGTCCTAGTTTATCCTGAAATTTACCATTATGTCTGAAAATTAAATAAATACAATAAAATAAGAATAGCCGCTTGCCTATAATTTCCCAGTGTGTCACAATTTTTACAAAAAGTATGTGGGGGATAGTGTGGGGGAAAAATTCAGGTGTAACTATTTTATTTAAATGATCTCGGGAAAACAGGTATGGCAAAAACTGAAAGAATCAAGTCAAAATATCCTGGTGTATACTCTGTGATGTGCTATCGGGAAGGCCAGAAACCGGAAAAGGTCTTCTATATAAGGTATCGGAAGAATAGTAAACTTATTGAGGAAAAGGCTGGCGCCCAATTTAAAGACTCGATGACTGAGGCAAAGGCGAATAACATCAGAACACTCAGACTTTGCGGGAAAGAGCCGACAAATAATGAATCGAGGGAACAGGTCAGGGAATTGAAAAAACAGCAGGCTGATCGGTGGACGTTTAATAGGGTCTGGGATGAATATTTAGCTACCCGACAGACAAAGTCAATTGATATTTGCAAGAATCGATTCAACAAACACATAGGTCCACGGTTTGGAGAAGTTCAACCTCACGAACTGTCTCAGTTGGACATCACACGCCTGAAGTGTGATCTGAAGAAGAGCGGGTTAAAACCCGGTTCTGTGAATAAAGTACTTGAGTTACTCCGCCGAATTATCAACTTTGGGAAGAATAACAGGTTGATCAACGGGATTGAGTACCAAGTGAAACTGGATAAAATAAATGATGAAAAAACCGAGTATCTTTCTGACATTCAATTTCGTGACCTCTGGGCATCTATTGAAACAGATTCGAATCGTGATGCGGCAAATTTGATGAAAATGGTCCTTTTTACAGGGATGCGGAGAGGTGAGCTGTTTAAACTTCAAAAGGACCATATTGACTGGCAGGCAAGATTTATTAAAATTTCTGACCCAAAAGGAATTACTTCGGCTCAAATCCCTATGAATGATTTTGCTGCTCAGATCCTGAAGGAGCAGGATGCAAAATATCCAGGCAGTACCTACTATTTTCCGGGAAAGAACAATAAACAGCGGACTAACATCAAACGAGGCGTTAATAGAATAAAGAATCGAGCAAACTTACCTGATGGATTCCGTCCTCTACATGGACTCCGGCATCAGTTCGCAACAATGCTTGCCAGTTCCGGTAGAGTGGACCTTTACACTATACAAAAACTATTGAACCACAAAGATCCACGGATGACTCAGCGTTATGCCCATTTAGTCGATCACGCGCTGATTAGGGGTGTAACCAGCGGTTTATTTTTGTGCCATTTCCATCGGAATAAACGATACCAGTGAGCCAATTTTACAGATTTTGGGCGCACTTATCCACTTGGTGAATTAAACTGAAAAATGACCAAACCTTTTGTTGAATTAAATATCG
>JAHJRI010000443.1 GCA_018830885.1 bacterium
AAAAAATCTTTTTCCGGATAAAGCTCCATCGGCTTGTTATCGTATGCCATGTGCCAGGGAACGGGGATATGGGCCGTGGTGGGCACCAGATCGGCACAGAAAAAAAGGGGCTGACTGGCATCCTTGACCAGGACATGTTGCTGGGCTCGGGTATGACCGTAGCTGACCATGATGTCGATGCCATCGAACAGCGTCAGGGAACCGTCCACGCGGTTCAGAACACCGTGGCTCTCCAAAGCGGAATAATCGACAGCCCCGAAGCTTTCCCTTTCCCTCTCATGGGGTGTCTTCACCTCCTCCCACTGTTCACTCTGAACGTGGTACATCGCATTGGGGAAAAAAGGAACCTGTCCACCATGGGAATCCATCATGGCACCGGCAGCGTGATCGAAATGGAGATGGGTGAGGATTACATCAGTCACCTCGCTGGCATCAATATCATATCCGCTGAGGATGAGATTCAGATTGGGGACCGGATCCGCAATGCCATATTCTGTCTTTGTTTCAGGGGATAGAGCAGTACCAAAACCCGCATCGACCAGGATGGTCCTGTTGTTGCCCTGGATCAGAAGTGCGCGGGACTTGAGACGGACCATGTTGTTGCTGTCTGCCGCCATTTTTTCCTGCCAGCTGGTCTTGGGAACGGTCCCGAAGAGTGCTCCGCCATCCACCAGGAAATCGCCCAGATCCAGGGCATTGCATTCATAATCACCAAATCTCATATTGATACTCCCAAAAATGGTTTTCTCCGGACTGGAAACATGAACTGACAGATCCGGCAACTGAAGCTGAATTACCGGTTGACCCAATCCGCCGTTACTTCCGTCTGTTTTCCATCAGCGTATCGTCTTTCTTCCGCTTTGTCATCCAGCCATCGCTGATGGGTGCACCAAATACCTGTGGGCAACATTGAGGGTGTGATCGGTCTCTTATTGAGCGGGTTGGGAGTGGTTAAACGAAGCCAGGATAGCGAAGTCAACGACCGCCCTCGGAGGTGAGAAGCGAAGCTTGCAGCTTCGAACATGGATGTCTGCCGAGAATGAGTTCAATGAGAGATTGATCATACCCACACAAATTTGGTGCCCCCTCGCTGAATCGGAGTCGACGACAACAGACGCTGCGATCTTCAAGATTCCGGGCTCAGGGGAAACCATGAACGAAGCCGGAAATGCTGATGGACCGGGATGAATCAACGCTTTATAATCAGACAGAGAATTCTCCGCCATCCCGTGATGTTGTTCTCATTCTTTGTTGTGCCCGGACCAGGGCACGGTGGGTGTTATGAAACGAATGTTGGTACTCCTGTTTACCCTGTTACTGTTCGGTGCTGCCCTGCAACTGGGAATTCACTGGTGGGTATCCACACCGGCCCCCCGGTACAGGGTTTTTGAAGGGCTGCAGTTTGAAGTGATTGCCCACCAGGGCGGCGCCGGTATCGCACCACCCAATACGCTGACGGCCATGCGGGCGGCACTCGCTGCGGGAACAGATGTTCTGGAGATGGATATCCGTTCGACCCGGGACGGCCGGATCGTAGTGTTCCACGATCAAACCCTGGACCGGACCACATCCTGCAGCGGAGCCGTCACCGCCAAAACCCTGGTGGGATTGCAGGCCTGCGATAAGGGGTATTTCTTCATGCCGGGGAAAACCGGTTATGGGCAACGATCCGCGACCGGCGCCGGGGGGCCTGGGAACCCGGACCCGTATCCGTTTCGAAACCACGGTATCCGGATACCCACCCTGGATGAGGTGTTCAGCGCCTTTCCAGGTCAGCGGATGGTCATTGAGATCAAGCAGGCCGAGCCGTCCCTGGTATCGGGATTCTGCGAAATGATCCGGGCATTCAACATGCAGGACCACGTTGTCATCGGTTCCTTCAAACAGGACGCCATGGACGAATTCCGGGAGGCCTGTCCGGAAGTGGCAACATCGGCGACCCTGACAGAGGCGCTCACCTTTTTTCTGGCTGATAAAATCGGCCTGAGCAGTGCCATTTCGCCTGTCTATGCGGCCCTGCAGATTCCGGCCGCCGTGGTGTGGCCGGAATCCTGGTTTCTGCCCGACTTCAAACTGGTCAGTTCGTCACTGGTGAAGGCGGCCCATGCCCGGGGAATCGTGGTCCAGGTGTGGACGATCAACGACATTAAGGAGATGCGGGCACTGCTGGCCATGGGGGTGGACGGCATCATGACCGACTTCCCGGCCCGGCTGGTGGAGACGGTTCGTCAACACCGGTGATACCCTCCCGGGAGCACAAAACCCGCCTGGAGAAGCGACTTCCTGTCTGACCGGACAGACCCGGATTCCTGCCACACGTTTTTCACAGGCTCTGTTTTGCCCGCTTCGGACCAGGGGGCCCGGTGCCTTCGGAACCCTTTGGGGGGACCTCCAGGGGGATCCTGGAGGCAAGAATGACAGGGACTGTCTGCCAACCAGCTTCACACCGACTGCAGAATGGACAGGGGTTTCTGCCGGATCGTTTTGCGGGCGGCGGCCAGTGCCGTCAAGACACTGAGCAGGGTAATGGCAACCAGGTTGAAGAGACTGGTTTCCCATTGAAAGGCCCAGAGCCGGTCAAAATAGATATAGGAGATGCCATAGGAAGCCCCCAGGCTGAGCAGATTTGCCAGCAGGGCCGCGGTCAGTCCCAGCGTGCCGAACTCGATCAGGATGATGGTCTGAATATCCCTGAATCCTGCTCCCAGTATCTTGAGCAGATTGATTTCCCATAACCGCCGCTGGGCTTCGTAACGGGCAATGGAGTACAATACCACCAGGCCGGCGAGGATGGAAAGATAGGCCATGAAATTGATGGCGAAGGAAAGCTGATCGGTAATCCCCAGGATCTTCTGGATGGTCTGAGCCACATTGATCATGGAGATATTGGGAAATGCCCCCACGATGCTGTTCTGCAGCGCCATGCGATCTTCCGGTTCGATCATGGAGATGGACGCCAGAAAGGTTTTCGGGGCATCCTCGAGAACACCGGGCTGGAAAAGGATATAGAAATTGGGCTGGAAACTGTTCCAACGGACCTTTCTCAAATTGATGATCCTGCCCCGGATCAGGATGCCCTGGATATCAAAGGTCAGGACGTCACCGATGTTGACATGCCGCCACTTGGCAAAACCTTCCGCAATAGAGATCTCTGCAGGTTCCTGGCTGGTGAAATCATAGGTCTTTTTTGAAAAATCCCGGCCTGCCACAAGGGTCTCGGCCTCACTCATTTCAGAACGATAAGAGACATTGAAGTCCCGCCGTCGGTAGGCGTTTTCCTCGTTGCTTTCCGGTGACCGGTATTGACTGCTCCACTCCTTGAAATCCTGGTCATTGATCCGGGTGATTCTCCCCAGGATGATCGGTGAGATATTGGAGAGCCGGTAGCCTTTTTTAATCACAAACTGCTGCAGCGGTTCCAGCTGCTCGGGTTGAATATCGAACAGCAGAAAACTGGGGATCTTCAACCCGTCCGGTTTCTGGATTTCCTCCTGCATCCCGTTTCTCAGCTGGGGGATCAGGTTGATCAGAAAAGCCCCCATGGCGATCGTCAGAAAACAGGAGAGGGAGGAGAACTTGTTTCGATACAGGTTTCTGAAGGCAATCTTCCGTATGGGGCTGGGGGTTCGGGAAAGCCGGTGATACCCCTTGAAAAGCAACCAGCCGATGCCGGCAATGATCAGCATCACGCCCACAAACCCACCCAGAAAAATGGACCCCCTCTCCAGGGATCGGGCCTGGAAAATGGCAAGACCCCAGAAAAGCAGGATCGCGGGCAGAAAACCGGCCAACTGCAGCACGCGTCCCCGGATGCGGACAGGCTCTCCGTCGCTGTTTCCCTGCAGCAGGGTCAGGGGTTTGAGACGATGAATCCGGAAGATGACCGGCAGGCAGAAGACGATGCTGCCCAGTGTCCCCAAAATCAGGGCCAGCAGCAGGCTGACCTGATCGGTGGCCACCACCAGGTCCGATGGCACCACCCCTGCCAGAATCACCGGAAACGCCGGCAGCAGAATCGTGGAAAGCCCAATGGCGGTCAGGGAAGAGATCAGTCCCAGGATAACCACCTGGGCCAGGAACAGAAAATAGGCTTCGGGCCGGGTGGCGCCCAGGCTCATCAGGATGGCAATCTCTTTGAGATTCCCGTTGAGATAGCTTCTGAACAGGTATGCGGTGCCGATGCCGGCCAGGAAAAGGGCCACGATGCCCACCAGTCCCATGTAACCCGTGAAGTTGTTGATGATCCGTCCCAGTTGTCGATTGACCCGCCTGCTGTCGTAAATGGTGATTTCGGAAGCCCCCTTGTAGTATTCCTTCAACTCCTGTTTCAGCGGTTCGGTGATACGCGGGATATCGGTTCCTTCCGGGTAGCGGTAAAAGATCAGGTAGTTGATCCGGCTGCCAAACTGGATCAGCCCGGTATCCTCAATCTGCTCGCGACTGATATAAAAGCGGGGGGCGAATTCGATACTGGTAACCGTGCTGTCCGGATCTTCGGTGATAAAATCGTCCACCTGGAAATTCTTCTGCCCGATGCGGATGATCGTTCCGATTTTCAGACCCATGTTGACCGCCACGTTGCGGGAGATCCAGACCCCGGCCTGCGAGGCCAGACCGGCCTGGATAACATCCGGATTGCTGATGCCCTTCTTTTCCAGTACGATCCGACCATAGAGGGGATATTGCCTGTCGATGGCGATGATTTCAGCCAGTCGCGACTGGTTGCCACTCGAGACCATGGAGAAAAAACGAACCTGCTGGGACCGTGAAAACCCCTTGGCCAGCGCTCCGTCCAGCATGGCGGATTCCTCGGCCTTCAAGGCGCGTGACGAACGGAGGATAAAATCCGCCGTCATCATGTCCCGCAGGTTTCTCTGAAAATGGGTATGCAGGGAATAGTTGAATGAATTCAGGGCAATAAAACCAACAAGGCCGATGGAGAGGTTGAGAATGAAAAAAAGACTGAAGCGTTTGTTATTCATCAACTCCTTCAGTGCCAGCCGGATCCAGATGTTCATTGCAGAGCCCCCTCCTCGATCAGCAGTTGTCTTTGACAAAGGGCTGCCAGCTCCAGGTTGTGGGTCACCATGATCAGGGTCATGTTGATGGAGGTGACCAGTTCGAAAAGCAGGTCCACGACCTCCCTGCCGGTCCGGTTATCCAGGTTGCCGGTGGGTTCGTCCGCCAGCAGGATCGCGGGTTTTACCGCCAGGGCCCTGGCGATGGCCACACGCTGGCACTCACCGCCGCTGAGTCGACTGGGGAAATGATCGCGTCTGTCAGAAAGCCTGACCTGGGCCAGAACATGTTCCGTTTTTTCTTCAATCCGGTCGGCCTTCAGTATTTCCAGGGGCAGGCTGATATTTTCGGCAGCCGTCAGATGGGGCATGAGGTGGAACTGCTGAAAGATAATACCAATCTTCTGGGCCCTGAATTTGGCCAGTTTGTCTTCGTTCATACTGTTCATATCCACCCCTTCCAGAACGATTCTCCCGCTGTCGGGGGTTTCCAGACCTGCCAGCAGGGAAAGCAGGGTTGTTTTTCCGCTGCCGGACTGACCGGTAATGGCAACGGTTTCGCCCCTTTTGACGTCAAAACGGATGTGGTTGATAACGGTCAACCGTCCCGCGTCAGCCTGGGGGTAGGATTTGCTGATATCCTCCACGCTAAGGATCATAAGTTCTCCAGAATATAAGGCATGATGTTTTTTGCGATCAGGCGGTGTCCTTCCGGGGTTGGATGGATACCGTCGGGCAGGTTCAGAGACGGGTTGCCACCCACGTCCTTGAGCAGAAAGGGCATGAAGGTAACCGGATAGCGTTTGGCCAGTCTGCTGAATACGTTGCGAAAATCTGCCGTGTACGTTTCCCCATAGTTGGGGGGGATCTGCATACCGGCAAGGATAACCTTCATCTGCTTGTCTAGTGCATATTGAATTGTTTTTTCCAGGTTGTCTTCCATGCTCTGGACAGAGACGCCTCGTAATCCGTCATTGCCCCCCAGGGCGAGTACCAGGATATCGGGCTGAATCCGGCTGTACCATTTCAGCCTGGAGATGGCGCTGGCCGTCGTCGACCCGCTGATGCCGGCATTGATGACGAGAATGTCTTTAAGCCCTTTCTCTTTCAGGGCATCGTCAACCAGCGTGGGATAGGCTTTTTCCTTATCGATCCCGAATCCTGCAGTAATGGAGTCCCCCAGAAAAAGGATCTTTGTTTCGGCGACCGCCTGGAGGGGCAGGTAACCGGAAAGACCAAACAACAGAAACCAGATCAGGTATCGTTTTTTCATGCACCTTTGGGATTTTGTTTTTAAAATCATCTTCCGTGATGAGCAGAAAGCCAAACCGAAGCACTTAACTAATATGGTAACCCATGTTCTTTCTTTGCACAAGACAGCGGCATGGATGGGTGCACCAAATATGTGCGGGTACCTGTAAGCGGAAAGAGGTTGTTTGTTCAGAAAACCTTGGAAGCCAGGGATGGATTCCAGGAGCTCCAAGGATGGATTCGGCTCTAACGGTCCGTTCCAGGAGCAGGGTTGATGGCGGGGATGACCCCTGCAGGCGCCGGCCTGGAAAAACCGGGAGAACCCGGTGTCAAATCATCAGCAGGAGACCGGATGTGAGTTGCGGTTGTTGATGGTCCGAAAATCACTCACGGGGTTCCGGGGGCAGGCGGGTAAACCGGATGTCACTGTAGTCGGCCCGGGCAGAGGAGCCGGAGTTGTCAGAGTCGCTCATGATGGCAATCCCGTCGATCTTTGTGTAGGTTTTGCCCAGCAGACGCTGCAGATCCTCATAAATATTGACAGTATTGGAAACCCAGTGGTCCAGGCCGTCCGCCTCATTATTCAGGGAGACCATGATGGCCTTGTCAATAAACGGGTTTGGCCAGACAGCCCCTTTTTTTTCCCGTTTCGACCAGACATAGTTGATCGCCCGGGTCTGCCAGGGAAACGGACCCTCCTTGACCACCACATAGACACGTGCTGCAAAATCGTCCCCTTCCTTTTCCCGTTCATTCCGGGTCTCCGGTTGTCGGATGATCCGCCAGCGCCAGCTCAGATAGGGGAATTCCCGGATGTCGATCACCGTTTCCTTGAACAGGGCAGAGGCGCTGCCCCGGCTATCCGCCTCAATGGTCCCCCGGCCTTCCAGAATCGTTTTTCGGTAGAGGGTCTGACCCTGAAACTGTTTTTCCTGCCAGTCCTCCAGGTTAGCGGTGTCGGATCGGATCATCCTGATTTCGGATGGCGTTTCGGCTCCCAGGGCTGGCGCTGAAAGCAGCAGGCATCCCAGCAGACCCTGGAGAAAAAAAACGCGACAATAGCTTCTCAACATGTTCCGGTACCGTTTCAGTGATTCAAGCGGTTCATTATCTGAATTCATGGCCGACCTGATATGGTATCATTTAAGCAACAACCGGTCATTTTTCGATTGTTGTTTGAGAATTGAGGCGGGCTGTAGGCCCGTTG
>JAHJRI010000444.1 GCA_018830885.1 bacterium
ATTCTTATGATGCATGGGGAACCTCTATTTTTGTGTTAATTATATGATATTTATGGGTATCATAATACCATTATAGAGGTTCTTCCGTTTAAAGCAAGGAATAATAAGCGTTTGCCGGTTTTTTCTCAACACCCTTTAACAGAGGGGATTTTAATAAAAAAAATCCTCAAATATCTTGAGCTTTGGGATGAGGAGTCCTCAAGAGACCCGCCTGTCATGCCAGATATTCCGAGCGAGATCGTGTACGTCCCCGTCGATGATGGCTGGAGTCAGCCAGGTTCGGACCTTGTTAGTTAAATCTTCCGAAATCTCATTTTTCGAAGACAGCCAAAATCTGTCTGAAAAACCGGGATTGGATTATTTGTTGCTCAACCTTCTCCCTTTCATGTCTCATTTCTGTCCATTTCTTGCCCCTCTGTGACCAAAAACGCCCTAAATTTTGTTAACTGGCAGAAAAATGGCTTGACTCAGTAAAAGCAAATTCTTATCATCTTCTCAAATGGGACGGTTGCGATGCCGTGATTAACCTGGGCATCCTGGGTAAGAAGTTTTTCTTCAAGCGGATTCTGTCTGCAGCCAGCAACAGCGGCACTATTTCAAAAAGCGATGACAAGTCGCTGCTCGAAGCCATTGTAAAAGGGGAAGAGAAATATATCTCCGATCTGGTCGCCATGATTGAACGGTACCAGAAGCCAGTTATCGGCGTCAGCCTTTACGACGAAGAAAAGGACCGCACCATCTATCCGGTGGGAAAGAGTATCTACAAAGGACTTTTCTACCCCACCCCGGAAAGGGCTGTTGCGGCGCTTTCAAAAATGGTTGGTTACGGCCGTTTTTTGCAGCGACAGCAGGCCATTGATGAACAGAACCAAAAAACAATCATTGGAGACCGGAACTGAGCTGCAGCCGGTTCACAGGCGCTGATCCAGGTTGCCGGCGCATCACATACTGAAACAGCTGTCGGTTTCAGTTGAGTTCTTAAAAAATAACCTTCTTGCATGGAGCCCAAAATGAGCAAAATCGAAAAAATCCTGTTTCCGGTAGACCTGTCAGAGTCTGCCGACCAAATCGTGCCCTGCGTCAGGGAGTTCATATCCTGTTTTCAGGCGGAGTTGCACCTGTTGTTTGTGGCCCAGGTGCTCGGTTATTTTTCAACCATCTATGTCGACACAACGATGATCTCATCAATGGAAGAAGCCATTTGCGAAGGGGCTCAGAAGGGCCTGCTGGAATTCCAGGAAAAGTATTTCAGCGACATTCCCAATATCGTGACCAAGGTTGTTCCCGGTTATGCGTCTGAAGAGATCCTTCGTTACTGTGATCAGGAGCAGATTGACCTGATCATCATGGGAACCCATGGACGAAGCGGTCTGGGAAAAGTGGTTTTCGGTTCGGTGGCCGACCATGTGGTCAAGACCTCAAAGATCCCGGTTACTGTTGTCAGCCCTTTTCATAAATGCGAAAAAAAATAACCGGCTTCCGACAAGCCATCTCAACAGGTCATTTCGTGAATCATCCAATACATTATGAGAAATGTTTTTAGCGAAGAAAAGATCAAGTATATTGAAAAATCCGAAAAAGTGATTTACCACGCCAAGACGCAAAAAGATGGAGGAAAAAAGGGCAAAAAGTAAAACCTGTGGTGTCAAACAGAACTTCAAGATCTACTCTGCCGAGGAGTTCATCGCTGCCATCACCCAACATATTCTAAAAAAATCATTTCAAATGACCCGTTATTATGGTTTCTACTCGAACAAATCGAGAGGGGTGCGACCAAAAACAGAACGAACGACTCTCTTATATTGATTTTTGTGCGAATTTTCAGAACAATCGGACGGACTGGTGTGGTCAACCATCAAAAAACATTCCGGACGCTTTCAAAGAAAAACATGGTGAAATAGAGTGGGAAGAGATGGCAAGAATGAGAGATCGATTGATTCACCATTATTTTGGGGTTGATTACTAAATTGTTTGGAATACGGTAGAGGCCAATGTTCCCGGGTTGAAGGTACAAATTGAATCCATAGTTGAAGGCATGAAAACCGAATAAACGGCTAGATTTTTCTGACTGCGTAAAACAGGAGATCATTACCAGAAACCCGCCAACAGTTGGACGCAGCCTGAAATAAGTGCTTGTCCGGTTCGACGATTACTTATCGTACGTCAAAATAGTGCCTTTAAAACGAGTACTTGACCTCGGTCTGGACGTCAATGAACCGGTTGTCCATCATATCCATATAAGAGGGGCCGAAAAGAAATTCCAGTCCATCGGCGATTTTGTATTTGAACGTTCCCCTGACGATGGTCTGCACCGCTTCACCCTCCTCGTCCCAGTAATTGGCCGCCATTAGTACCAGGTTGAGGGCGTTGCCGGTGAGAAAGTTTGCGTTGACATGTCCGGAGATAAAATCGGTACGTTCCCTGATCTGACCCAGCAGAAAGTTGGTCTGCTGTGAAGCCTGGTCGGTTTTGTAATTATCGATGGTGTGCTGGCCGGCGTAGATATTCACGGTTGAACCACCCACGGGGAACTCAGCTCCGACTACGTACTTGTTCCAACTGTTTTTGATCAAGCGGGAATCCCCTGCTTCATCTTCGGTGATGGTGCTCACATAAGAGAGCTTAGCCAGCACGCTGCCCAGGTTGTACTGCAGATCGAGGCCGGGGCTCTGTATCCGGTTGTAGGTACGGCCAAACAGCGGTTGTCCGACCACAACGTCCGCGACATACAGGTCAGCGTTGGGATCGGTGCCCTCGACATAACTGATGGCGTAATCCAGTTTTCCCACAGTGCTGGAAAAACGGGTCGCCCATTTGGCCTGGTCGGTCTTTTGTTTAGATCTCAGTTCATCAGCAGGGTAAAGGTATTCTTGGAACTCCATGCTTATATTGGTTCTGGCAATGGGGATCATCATCACCTCAAACCGGCTGTCGGCGATTTTCTGGGTCAGCAGCACGCCCGTACTGGGTAGTTTGCTGTCCTCGTACTCAGTACTTTTATAAGAGCTGTCCCGAGCGTTCACCCGGTCGGTGGGCACCTCCATCCCTTCCAGATAACTCCAGGTCACCAGCTGAGGACCCACCTTCCAGGTCCGGCTGCCTGCGTAAATTTCTACAAAACTCTCCACCAGGCGCAGCTCGGCATTCTGCTGGCTCTTTTTGTCCTTCGTCGTGAGCAACTCGTCCGTTTCATGGATTGATCCCGCGATATTGTAATTAATATTCAAAGCGGTAAAGAGCCGGGCATGTTCTCCGAGATACCCTTCCATCTTAAGTTGCAATCGGGTTCCCACATTATTGAAGCCATTCAGGTCCTGGGCAGGCGGCCTATTTTGGGGGTGATACATCCCCCAAAGCATATCTGAGTACTTCTCCTGGTTCCAGTAGCTCAGCAGTTTGAGATAACCCCCGAAGCTGATTTTGAGTTCCGCGGTATCGCCCCCGCTATCTATGCTGTCACCTGCCTGCGCGTCCAGGTCAAGTTCGTTGGCGCCCGTTTCCACGGGTGCGGTTTCCTGTTCTGTTGACTGGTTGTCGGAAAGTTCGGAGAGTTCGTCCAGATCGTCCGCCCAGACGGTTTGCGCCGCCAGCCCGAAGATCATTATTGTTATGAGAATAATCCAATAGTTCCGTTTCATTTTTAATTATTGTATGTGATTGAGTGTTATTGGGATTTGTGTGTGAACAACCCGGAAAAACATCCCCCTGGCCCCCTTCAAAGGGGGATTTATCCATTCTGAGACCTCATTACTTTACGCAGTTCCGTTTCACTGTATGCCGGATCAAGTCCGGCCTGACGTGGGCGAAGTCAGCGTGCCGCTTACCACCATCTTCTTGTCAGATATTCCACTTTGAAGATGTCAGGCGTAATCTTGTCTGCCTCTTTTCCGGTGCGGATGTTCTGCATCTCCATGACAGTTTTGGTGCCTTTGAGGACGTTTTTCATTTCCATGCCGGTCGGCATATAGACCTTCTCGCCATCCCGATTTTTATTCACCGCAAAGGAAAGCAGTTTCGACGTCTTGAAGAGCTGCCCGTTCAGATTGTACATCTCGGTTTTAAACGGGAGCCCTGATGCGACATGTATCCAGGCAATGGATTTGCTGTAACCATAGTCTTCGCTGCGCTGCTTGCTTTTGAAAGTGGATTCCAGCTTTTCGACGGTCAGGTTTTTATTTTTAAAGGGTATTGTTTCTGTTGACAGCCACGTATAATTGTAATCTTCCATATCCCTGGCTGCGACATCGCCGTTGGAGAAGTCGGACCCCATAAAAGAGGTGGATTTGTCAGACCCCAGCACCCGTTTGGGTTTGCGCAGGCCCTTCAGGTAGAGCCACTGATCATCGTCGTCGCCTTCGATTTCGATCATCAGCGCCCCATTCCCTTTATCGTCGGCAGGTGAGAAAAAATAGCTTAAAGAGCGGCGGAGCCTTTTTTTAGGATCTCTGAAGTTCTCTGTGAAACTGGCCATTCTCGATTTCTTTGAGAAAATCCTCTGCCCCTGTGCGTCATAGATATGCAGGACGGTTTCGGCAATCATTTTTTCCAGCGCAGGATGGGCATCCACCGTTTCGGCAATTCTCTGACCTTTCTCCTGGGGTGTTTCTGCCAGCAGCGGTGTTGTAATCATTAAGCAGATCAAAGCCAGCACTGCGACCATTTTTTTGAAAATATGGATATTTACATTCATCGTTTCCTCTCTGTTTCGTGATTAAAGGTGAATTGTCATGGGACTAAAATTATCAAAACCTTTCAGTTTCGGACAGTGGCACTGCCCGCTACCGCATCCGCTTCAAGCCGGGTCAGGTACTTCGGTCGGCTCAGCAGAATCAACGCCGGCAGCAGGATCAGGGCGCCAATGGAACTGAAGAGCATGGTGGCGGCCATCAGAATGCCCATCATCATCTGGGGCACAAAAACCGAAAAGACCAGCACCAGAAAGCCAAGGGCGACGGCGGTCGCGTTTAACAGGATCGCCTTGCCTGAAGACATGACGGTGTTTACGTAGGCCCGGGAGAGGTCATCTCCGGACCTTAGCTGGATTTTCATACGCTCCAGAAAATGGATGGTATAATCCACCCCGGTTCCAATGGAAATGGAGGCAACCATCATCGTGGAGACGTTTATTTCTCCCCCCATCAGTCGGATCAGTCCGAAATTGAGGACCACCGTAAAGGCCAGCGGAATTAGTGAAAACAGTCCTCCCATCGCCGAGCGGAAAATGAAGAAGGTGACCGCAAAGACGAACACAAAAGAGAGCAGAATACTCTTGATCTGGGATTGACCCAACATCAGATTAATGGCATTGCTGGTCGGGGCGCTGCCGCCAATACGGATTTTTTCAATATAGGGGTCATCAGCGGGAAAGACGCGCTGCAACTCGGCCAGAGAAAGCTCCTGGTATCGGTCGATCACATTGTGAGAGCCACTGCGCAACATGATCTGCACCTGAAACTCCTTCAGGTCAGGCGATATCATACGTTCAAAATTGTCGCGGTTTCCGCCGAGTGCCTGGTTCAGGACAACACCGTTGATGGCCCTGTCGGTCAGGGTGATATCCGCAAAACCGTCCTTTTCAACATCGGGTAGCCGGTCAAAAGCGGGGTTGTCATTGTGATAAAACACCTTGTAGAATTTTCTGACCAGATCCACCGGTGTCATCACAAATCCGGTCGGTAGGTATTGTTTCTCCCGGATGGTAATCATCGGCTCCCTGAGCTCTTTAAAGAAGTGGTGCAGCCCTTCGAGCTTGTGCAGGACGACTGGCTGTTTGATATCAACAGCCAGGAAATCGTTGGTCAGGTTGAACGCATACTGCATTTTCAGGCCTGCCGGTGTTCTTTTAATCTTCCTGAACTCCAGAACCATTTTCCCGGTGCCTTCCCACGCTTCTTGGCCAAGATTCAGGCGGTGGTTAATATCTTTCAAACCCAGCACCTGCTCCTGTGACAGATCGGCAAAGGCACCGGTGACAGCATTGGCGGTATCGCCCGCATCATCAGATAGACCGCCCAAATCATCTTTTTCCGGCTCATCACCCAGTCCTTCCAGTGAATCCGCAGCGGTTTCCGGTCCTGTGGCCGGTTTCACCTGCGCAGGAGATTTGACGGTGTTTATAGGCTGATCCACCGCTGCTTCAACAGTAAACTCCTCGTTCAGAATATCCTGAATCAGTTTGAGATGGCCGATGACCAGGTCCAGTTTGTCCGGCAGGGATGCCGCATTGGCCTGCATCTTCTCCACAATCCCCGTAACGGGGCTCAGGTCTTCCCTGTCACGGGTGAGCTCCGCCCAGGCTACGGAAAAACCGGTCAGGCGTTTCCGAAACTCTGCTTGGGCCTGCGGGCTATCCAGATTGATGCGGTCCCTGAATTTAAACAACAGATTGAAGTTTGTGGTTCCAGTGAGTTTCTCGTTCATGAACTGATCGCTCTGATAAAGAGGGTTCGCTTCATCAAAGTTCTTCATCATACTGCCTTCAAATTTATTGCCTGTGGACAGAAGAATCGATGTAACAAAAAGTAGACTGAGAAACCCAAATGTCTGTTTTGGATGGCGGACGACCCATTCGGACCCGATGCGCATGATATGCAGGATAATCATCTCCCTTTTCGGTGCGGCACCATTTTTGACCGTGCCCTTTTTCTGCCGGGGCAGTCTCCAGAGAACAAGCAGTGAGGGGGTCAAGGTCAGGCTCAGGATCAGGGCGATAAAAACCCCGACCGCGGCAAATATACCAAATTCCTGGATCATCGAAAGTCCGGATGTTGCCAGCGAACTGAAACCCGCCATGGTGGTCAGGGCTGCCATTACCACCGCAACGCCCACGTGATTGACTGAATTCTGGACCAGTTCCCGACGGTCTGTGTGGGTGGCCGCATCTTCCATGTAACGGTTGAGCAGGTGAATCCCATAGGCGGTGCCGATTCCCAGGAGAATAATGGGCAGCATGGTGGTTCCTATTTTTATCGGGAGCCCAATCATTGCCATGATGCCCATGGTCCAGATTACTGATAATATCACCGTCAGGGCCGGGATAATAACGCCTCTGAAACTGCGAAAACTGATCCCGAGAATAAAAAATATAACCAGGAGCGCAATGGGGATCAGTGTTATTGTGTCCTGTGCCATCATGGAGCCAACCACACCTATGACAACCGGCAAACCGGCGACATAGTAATTAACACCAGCAGTCTGCTGCTGCTTCAGAATATCGGTCACCAGCTGATAAACTTCGTCAAAGTCAAAAATATTATTCACATCGTGTAACTGAAACTCCAGATTCTCCCTGCTGAAGGGATCTATTCGGTCCAGGGTGAAGTCCCAGATAGTGTCCATAAAATTGGTCCAGGTTTTCATGTTACTGGATGTGAAGAAATTCCTGCGCTCCGTGTGGGCCATGATGGCTTGAAAAGATTCAGCGGTCAGCTCACGACTGAGCAGCTCTTTTAGTGCCGGATCCTCATCGGGAAAATCCCCGAAACTGTCCCGCAGAAAATCGGAGAGTTTTTTTCGGGTATCGTCAACCTGCTTTTTAATAAAGGCGTCATTCACCTGAATTCCCGCCAGGGTTTTGCCGTATATCTCAAAGGGGAAAATGGAATTTTTCCCCTGGAACCGGTCCTTCAGCCGTTTTTCATCCAGAGCGGTGGAGAGTTCCAGGATGGCATAGCGCTTCTTGTAATCCCATTTGCGTAGCATGGGCACTGAAATCGTAGAGGCGTGCTGATCTTCTGAGAGAAGATTGTCTCGAAAAAGGCGGTCTGACATCAACCGCTGGGTCAACTCCGGAATAATCAGATTGAGGTCCTGTGAATTTTGCGGGAGGCGCTCCTCTGTTCCAGGTTGGGAGGCGATGCCATGATCCTTCTTCAGCTTTTCAATCACACTGCCTGAGACCACCGATCCCGTCTCCCTGTCCAGGATTGCATCTTCCAGATTGGCAATCGAATTGATGTTCTCTGTATCTATGCCAATAGGCTGAATCAGCGTCTCTTTTTTCCCGCTAAGCACGCTGTCAAAAGTCTTGGGCGCTTTTAGTACCTTGATGGCCAGGACCACCTCTTCTATCTTTTTCAGCACCGTTCCTTCCATCACGGAGCCGCCCGGTTTTTCAACCCCAACCAGCATCACATCCTTGTGATTGAAATTTTTCTTGTAGTAGTCATCGGATTTGACGGCTTCGATATTGGTCGGCAGCGATTTGGAGATATCGGCTTCAAAACGCAGGTTGGTCGCCATCTGCTGGGAGAAGAGAGCGGTGATAACGAAAACGACCAGGATGACGATCCAGGGAAATCGGCTGCAGAAGCGACTGATTGTTTTTAACATGATAAATTTCCTAAAATTAGAGGGTTAAGTTGAAACGGTTGGTTTTTTGACGGATGAAATCCCCGGGCGATTCAACATCTAAGTCCATTGAAAATCAGGGCAAAAAGATCCCGAATCTCGGACTCCGCCACTTGGGTATCCATGGTGGCCCAGCGCAGGAAAAAACTTCTGATCATCTGTTGGAGCACGGTGGCATTTTTTTCATGATCCCCGGCCCTGAAAATGCCCTGATTTTCCCCTTCCCGCAGAAATTCCATAATTCGCACGTTGTGTTCCGGAATATCGTGAATCAGATTCATTCCCACAAACAGCAGTTCTTCAAGAACCGCTTTTGACATGGCAAACTCCTTTACCATTTTTCGATGGTGTCGGATTATTAACAGGGTGGAGTGGAGCAACTTTTCGTCAGCCCTTTCACAGAGGCACATTTCCTGTTCCAGATCCTGCCAGACTTCCTGCAGGTTTGATTTTATATTGCGGACGAACAGGTCTTCCTTGTTTTTGAAATAGTTATAGATGGTGCCTTTAGCGATCCCGGCATCCTCTGCCACCTCATCCAGGCTGGTCTTTTTGAAACCGTAACGAAAAAAAAACTTACGGGCGCTTTCCAAAATGTGTTTTTCTTTGTCTTTCATACCTGATGCCAGTTGTTTTGTCAGACACGCTTTAGCAGGAATGTCCTGAAAAGAGGTGAATGGATTCCCAAAAAGAGGTGTCTTGAATTCAGAGAATGAAACTAAATGACTATTTGAATGATAGAGTCATTCAAATATTGCGTCAATAATTTTGTTTAAAATTTCTTACTCGATTGAATATATTGGGGTAACTCTTCTTTCCATAAAACAAGATATTTCAGGATTTTCTGGATGAGCTGTACTGGATGAGCTGTAGTTCTATAAACGAAATTATTTGTAAGGGGGGTAAGTAAGGAGTAAGGGGTCAACAAGGGGTCAAGTCGGCTTTTGACTCACCTTTGTCTGAAATGAAAAGGATGCACCTGTGATTCGTCAAAATTACATCATGTTATAATATCAGGTGATTAATAATAGACCGATTCTTATGGATTATTGATGGAAAATCCGATAAAAGGTGTGTTTCACGTCTAAAAAAAAAGTAATTCATGGTATTATCCGACTTCTTGAATATTAAAGTGTCAAAACCAATTTTCAGCATGATAAGTGAAGATAGGCAGAGCCTAACACTCCGCCAACACATTCACTCTTTCACCTCACTTAACCGCTTCTGCACAAAGTATAAATCCCCCTCAATTGTCAATCCAAAGGGCTTCTCAATACTTTCCAGTTCAAACAGCGATGAAAGCCAACGGATATCTGAACCATACGTTGGCAATTGTCGGAGTCACATCGAATTGCATGTATTTTCCCCAATTTTCCTTTCTCCTGCTGCCCTCCATGTGCCAGTAAAGCCTAGCAGATTTAGCTCATCAACGATGGCCTGGTACTCTTCTGACCTGTCCGGGGTCTCTATCAACACCCCGGTTTTTTCCGTTTCGGGGAAAAGGATCAGGATCTGTTTTATCTTTTCTAACATCAATTAATCCGCGATGCCCCCCCTTTCAAAATACCATCGATACAATTTGCTGGATTCTGCCGCAGTCATCGACAGTAATTGATACCGGGGATTTCAGCTTGTGATTATACCCCCCAGTGATAAAAGACTTTGCGCTATTGGGAATCGGGACATCCCCTATCCGGCGTTTACTGATAAGTTCAGAACTCCTGAGCTCAGCCCCTGGCAACAGTGGCCCTTGTTGCCAAGGTAAGGGGTAAAAGGTCAAACAATACAAAGGGATTTACAATTATTGGTAAAACCTATAAACCATCATTCCCTGAAAGGGCCGGATTTGCTAAAGATACTGAATCGACAGCAATCGGTTCGTA
>JAHJRI010000445.1 GCA_018830885.1 bacterium
CGATATTTAATTCAACAAAAGGTTTGGTCATTTTTCAGTTTAATTCACCAAGTGGATAAGTGCGCCCAAAATCTGTAAAATTGGCTCACTGGTATCGTTTATTCCGATGGAAATGGCACAAAAATAAACCGCTGGTTACACATTGGAAAATTCAAAAAAACAACTATCAAAAACGGTTACTGACGACACTATTCTGCAAGACCCGCTTTAACAGGGCCTGGTGATACCGGTAGCCGGGACGCAGTATATGGCCTAACTATTTGTAATGATGTATAAAAAATAGACAATACGCAGGATTGCCAGGGCGAACCCGAGAGTGACAGAGCGGACAAATTTGACAATGGAGAGTGACACGGCTGTCGCCCTTTTTCCTTAGAACGGACTGCCTGTGGCTGTCAGATGGTCAGTACGGTTTCCATCTCGGTGGAGAAGTGGTCAGAGAGTATATTTTAGATTATCCATGGGGGTTTGAATTTCTGAAGATCCATACCTGGGGCGACCGGAGGTATACTCCATCAAACAGAAATCGATAAATGCCTGTGCGCAGGGATTGATTTCGATATGCTTGCTCCAGGCCAGTCCGACATCCATGGATGGAATTTCATTCGTCACATCATGCGCTTCGATACGATCCCCTTCCAGGGACCAGGGGCGGTATACCAGATCGGACAGAATGGCCACGGCGGGTCCGATGGCCACCATGCTTCTGACCGCTTCAACGGATTCAGTACGAAAAATGATCTGTGGCCGTGAATTGTGCTTCCGCCAATAACTCATGTGTGTCGTGGCGGCCTCGTCAACCATTAACTGGATATAGGGAAACCTGGAAATATCCTCCAGTGAAATATCATTTATGTCTGCCAGATGATGGTTGGTTGATGTCCAGAGACGTCTTTTGGACCGGACCAAAGTTTTTAAGGTCAGTTCTTCATTGACGACATTGGAAGTCAGCAGGACGGCCAGGTCCTGTTTCCCATCCAGTAACTGATCCTCGATTTCGTCCCGTTTGTACTCCTCGATAATCACCCGGATATGGGGAAACGTCCGTCGGAAACGGGCCAGGGGGGCTGCGATAAAATAGCCGGAGACGGTAAAGGTGATTGCCAGCCTCAGGTTGCCGGCTAGATCGGTATGGGTGTTTCTCAGCGCATAGGCGGCATTGGAGACTGAAGCGGTGATATTGCGGCAATGCTGTAAAAACCGGTATCCGTCAAATGTCAGTTTGACACCGCGACGGTGCCGGGTGATGAGTCTGACACCGGTGATGCTCTCCAGCTCCTTGATCGCTTCTGTAATTGCAGAGGGAGAAATGCTCACCAATTTGGCAGCCGTTGATATTTTATTGGTTTCAGCAACGGCGATAAAATATTTTATTTGACGTAGTGTAATATCCATCTGATAAAACAATAATTCTAGAATTTACCCGGGATTAACGGTTTACAAGATACTTCTATTTACGTTAATGGAAGAGCGGCTGTCAAGCTATCGGGTTTCAAAAGGGTGTCGTCCGGTATTCTTCTGAGCTGCCGTGACCAGGGAGAAAACCAGAGGCCCTTTGAGACGCTGTTGCGGAGGATTACCCGATCCTGTTCTGATTGCGTCCGGTTTGAAGCGGATGACGGTCAGCAACCTATAAACCGTTAATAACAGGCCAGATTCCTTTTTATGACGGGCCGAGTCGGTGTCGAAACAGGGTACACCAAATACTGTGGGGAGGCAGGTGTGATGAAGAAAGCAGGAAGTTCCATTAAGCTGAACCAAATGACCATCAAGAATCGTTTTTTGCGTTCCGCAACCATGGAAAATATGGCAGACGCAGATGGTCATGTGACCAGTGAACTGTTGAAACTGTATTATGATCTTGCCCTCGGGGGAACCGGATTGATCATCACCGGGGCATGCGCTGTCGAGCAGGCGGCCAGAGTATGGGATCGGCAGACAGCCATCTGGAGTGATACGTACATTGAAGGTATGGGTAAAATCGCCAGAATGATCCAGGTCTATGGAGACGGATGCAAATCTGCGGTTCAGTTGCACCATGGGGGCATGGTCGGTTTTGGGTATTCCTATGGTGCAAAAGAGACAGAATACTCGCTGAAAAATGCCACTGAGGGCGAAATCAGGGCGGTGATTAAAGCCTTTGGAGAAGCTGCTTTGAGGGTGAAAAAGGCAGGTTTTGATGCTGTTGCCATCCATGGGGCTCATGGTTATCTTGTCAGCCAGTTCCTTTCCCCGGTCACCAATTCTCGCACGGATAGCTGGGGTGGCAGCCTGCAAAACCGGATGCGGTTTGTCAAAGAAATTTGCTACGTCATTCGTGAAAACGTGGGGGACGAGATGCCACTGCTGTGGAAATTAAATTCTGCCGATTTCCATGAGGGGGGACAGGAGGTCGGGGCGTACGCTGAAGTTGCGGAAACACTGGTAGCCGCCGGCGTTGATCTGATTGAACTGAGCGGCGGTCTGAAGGATCAGATCAAACTGCGGACAAAACTGATGAAGGAAGCGGGTGCCAGGGAGGCCTATTTCAGGGATGCCGTGCATCCTTTTCGACAGGTCGTCGGTAAAAGTCTGCTGGCAATGACAGGGGGTATTCGATCGTTGCCTGTGATGGAGGAATTGTTGGATGATGGTTTGGATCTGGTGGGGTTATGTCGTCCGCTCATTTGCGAACCGGACCTGCCGGACCGGCTGTTGAAGAGCCCTGACAAACGGTCGGCAAAATGCACTTCCTGCAATAAATGCCTGCTCAGAATAGCCGAGCGGCCGCTGAAATGTGTGGAATTTGATACGTTTGAGACAATCGTCAAAACGCTGTAGGCTGCCTGCCAGTGGTACCAGCCGCAGCAGATCAATGAAACGAACCTGGAACTGAAGAGGAAAGATGGCATCCAAAAGGGTAAAAGCAACATCGATCGTTGAAATTGACAATGATCGTGTTATTGTCACTCGATGGCAGTTTGAACCCGGCGCCGAAACGGGCTGGCACCGTCATGAGCGGGACTATGTAGTTGTTCCGTTGACCGACGGTCAATTGCTGCTTGAGTCAAAAGACGGGGAGTCGAAAGCAACGCTTCAATCCGGGAAACCCTATTCCCGGAGTCTGGGGGTCGAGCATAATACGGTCAACAACAATGATTTTGACTTTGCCTTCGTTGAGATTGAGTTGAAATGAACGATCCAGCGGGCGATTAAAAAAATCCATGGCTCCCATGACCCTTAAATTGGCCATGGAGGCCTACGTCTGCTCGGTGGTCGGGCCTGTTCAACAGAAACTGCAATGTCGTGTGTTGAACAGGACTCATCGGGGAATGGCGACGGTCGGATCGACGAACTCATTCTCGACGGCCATTCATGTTCGAAGCTACGAGCCTCGCGTCTCATCTTCCGAGGGAGGTTGCTGACATTGCCAACCTTGCAATGCTGAACCACTTCCTATCCGTTCAAACACATACAGGGTAGAACCCCATTTACTGTGAAAAAGCGTTGAATAGTGGCGAAAGTTTTTGTATTTACTCTTGACAACAAAAATACCCTCGTCATAGTATTCGTATGCATCAGACAAATGTCAGTCGTCAGAATTGATATGATGAATGCGGCCAGAGGGTTTTTCGGGTTGCTTTCAGCAATCTCAGAAGAATTTGCTGATGCTGGTCACGGCTCAAGATTTTCTTGAACCGCCCAATCATCAATTGAGAAGGCCGTGGATCAAGGGATGATCAAGGTCACTCTTCGTCCGGTCGTCTTAAATATATCACAACAACAGGAGGAGGACAGGGTTATGAAAAAGATGAAGCAACTTTCATTGGGTCTGGTCTTAGGTCTATTGACGTTCGCGCTTCTTTGCTCAGGGGCCTATGCTAAGGATGCTGTGATCGGATTCACCGGACCATTGAGCGGACCCGGTGCGGGCTATGGGCGGGACTGCGTCAACGGTCTGCAGATGGCTGCCGAAGATATCAACAAAGCTGGCGGCATCACGGTAAAAGGAAAAAAATATCAGATAAAACTGGAAACCTATGATGACATGATTCGCCCCCCTGAGGCAGTCAATAATGCCCGCAGATTGGTCGCCAGATCAGGCGCTGTTGTGATCTTCAATCCGGTGTTCAACACCATCGCACCGCTGATGCAGATCAATGAACAGGCCGGCTCCGAGTTTTTGATGATG
This sequence comes from bacterium, assembly GCA_018830885.1. Classification (GTDB taxonomy): domain Bacteria; phylum SAR324; class SAR324; order XYD2-FULL-50-16; family XYD2-FULL-50-16; genus JAHJRI01. Next base: position 4,172 of record JAHJRI010000445.1, read on the forward strand.
GCGTACAGCTCGACACCCAAAATTGAGGAGATCCCCAACAGTCTGACGACGTCTGTTCCACCGCCATTTACAGCCTATGTGCGTGCTTTTTCCGAGATTGCCTGGTCGAAAGGCTGGCGCAAAGGGGCGATGGTCGTTACTCTGGGTGCATACGGAGACGAATGGCGCCATGCGTTCAAGGAGCATTGGATCAGTCTGGGCGGTCAAATCACAGCGGACAAACCGGCCAACTATTATACGGAGACCGACTTTTCTGCTCAGTTGAGCGCTGCTCTGGCGACCGATCCCGAGTTTATGCTGATCGGCGGACCTTCCGAGCCGACCGGTCTGGTTATTGAACAGGCCAGAAACCTGGGATTTAAAGGCGGTTTTATTCTGGTGGATCAGGCCAAGCAGGACTATATTGCAGACGTGGTATTCAAAGGCAATCTTTCCAAAATGAATAATGTGATCGGTGTCGCTGCTGTGGCAAACGTGCCGTCTCAGATCTCAGATAGATTTAATGCTGATTACAACAAACGGTTCAAGGTGCACAATACCTTTGAGGCCATTTTACACTATTCGGCCATGTACCTGGTTGCAGCCGCCATGGAAAAAGCCGGTTCGGTGGATGACCCCAGGGCGATCAAGGCCGCCATTGCAAATGTCGTTCCCCAGGATCCGGCTCAGGTACCCGCTGTTTATCTGGGAACCCTTAAAACCAAACTGCTGGTGGCAGCTACGGTTGGCGTGATTGAGGATAATCAGTACAAAAAGACCTACCAGTATATCTGGTGGGCAAAAGACAAACCGGCTTTTGAAATCATCAAGAAAGCGCTGGCGGAACAAAGCGACATCGAAACCCGCTGGATGCCTCTCGAGGGATACCTCCAATAAATTCTGCGTTTTAATCGCAATACAGCCCGGGGCTTCGTTTCCGTATTGATCCCGTGAAACGGCCCCCGGGTATCTTTTGGTTTAACTGCATGACAGTCGGCAACCGATTTTTCAGACAATAAGGGGAGATTGTTCAATGGAGCTTTTCCTGCAGCAAGTATTTAACGGGATAATGTTCGGCAGTACCTACGCCATCGTGGCGTTGGGACTAACCCTGGTCATGGGGATTCTGAACATACCCAATTTCGCCCACGGCCATCTCTATATGCTGGGGGGGTATGTCACCTTTTTTTTCATCAACAATATCGGCCTGGGATACTGGCCAGCGCTGTTGCTTTCGGTGATTGTACTGGGTCTGGTGGGTATGGCGATGGAACGGATCGTTTACCGTCCGCTCAAGGACGCGCCTCATATCAATGCCTTTATCGCAGCCATTGGCGCGCTGCTTTTTCTTGAATCGCTGGCACTGGTGGTCTGGGGACCGCAGGGGTTGCGTATCAACAATCCATATCCCCAGATTTACAATGTGATGGGAATCACCATCGGTTTACAGCGGTTGCTGGTCATCATCGGTACCGCGATCCTGATCCTGATGTTGCACCTGTTTCTGAAGAAAACCCTCATGGGAACCACCATCGAAGCGGTTGCTCAGAACAGGGAAGGGGCCATGCTCAACGGCATCAATGTGAATCGCGTCTCCGGCATCACCTTTTTCATCTCTTCCGCAACAGCTGCAGTTGCCGCCAGTTTCCTCTCACCGATTTTCATGTTGTCACCCGCCATGGGTGCCATTTTGGGAATGAAAGCGTTTATCATCGTCATTCTGGGTGGCATGGGCAGCATTCCCGGTGCAATTCTCGGCGGCTATATTCTCGGGTTGATCGAGGCGCTGGGCGGCGGTTACATTTCAGCCGAGTACAAGGATGTGTTCGCCTTTGGCGCCCTGATTATTATTCTGTCCATCAAGCCGACCGGCATCTTTGGCAAAAAGGAGGGATAACACTGTGTTCACCAAGCCAATACATACCAAGATTCTATATCTGGTAATTTTAATAGCGGCTGTGCTGCTGCCGTTCTATATACCTGACCGCTACATGTTCCAAATCGTGATCATGAGTTTCCTTTTAGCCATTGCCACGGTGTCCATGAATCTGATCATCGGCTATACCGGCCAGGCATCACTGGCCCACGGCGCCTTTTTCGGTATCGGGGCCTATGGTGTGGCCATCATGACCAAGGCAGGGATTTCCTTCTGGCTGGCCTTACCCCTGTCAGCCGTTATTACAGCCTTCGCCGGCCTGTTGATCGGGGCGCTGTCACTGCGCACACGGGGTCACTATTTCGCGATCGTCACCCTCTGCTTTGGTGTTATTTTGTGGATTGTGGCCGGCAACTGGATCGAACTGACGGGGGGTCATAATGGTATTTACGGCATTCCCCGCCCTTCACCGATCACCATACCGCTACTCGGTGAGATTACCTTTAACACGCAAACCGCCCAGTTCTATCTGGCCCTGGCCTTTCTGCTGCTGACGCTGTTTGTTCTGCACCGGGTGGTTTACTCCGTCCTGGGCCTGACCTTTATGGCGGTGCGCAACAACGAAGCTCTGGCCGATGCCGTTGGCGTCAATACCTTTGCGACCAAATTGCTCTCTTTTGTGGTATCCACCTTCATCGCCGGCATGGCAGGAGGCATCTATGTCAGTATTATCGGCGTGGTCGGTCCCAGTGACGCAAGCTACATGGTTACCTTCAACCTGTTAATCTTCCTGATCCTGGGTGGTATCGCAACCTTAGCCGGTGCGGTGATCGGCGCTTTCGCCATTCCCTTTCTCATGGAGATCATGCAGTTTCTGGGAGATTTTCGCATGTTGATCTTTGGTCTCCTGCTGGTGGTGGTGATTATTTACTTTCCCCAGGGATTTGTCGGCGGGTTGCGCCTGTTGAACCAGAAAATCGCCGCAAGGCGTCAATCCAAATTATAGGAGGCCGACCGTGTTAAGTATTCAAAATCTGACCAAGCATTTTTCCGGTCTGGTCGCCGTTCAGGATTTGAGTTTTGACGTGACCCAGGGGCAGATCCTGGCCATCATCGGGCCCAACGGTGCCGGAAAGTCCACGGCGTTCAACCTGATCACCGGCACCCTGCCGCCAAGCGCAGGCAAGGTGCTGATCGACAACCAGGATATCACGGGGATGAAGCCTTATCGCATCGTCACCAAGGGTGTCTCCAGGACCTTTCAAACCACCAGCCTTTTTGATCAACTCCGCGTGATTGACAACCTGATGATCGGCTATAAATGGCGTACCCGTCTGGGTTTCTGGAATACGCTGCTGCATACGCCCAAATGGAAAGCATACAATACCGAGGCCTTGACACGAGCCATGGAGACGCTTAAGTTTCTCGGTCTGGCCGAAAAAGCCGAACAGTTTATCCCCACCTTGTCCCAGGAGGAGCAAAAACGGCTGGCCATCGGCATCGGCATTGTCAGCAAGCCCAGACTCCTGCTGCTGGATGAACCCACCAGCGGTCTCATCCAGGAAGAGACGGATCGCATCACCCAACTCATCCACCGCATCCGGGACGAACAGGGTATAACCGTCATTATTATTGAACATAAAATGCAGATGATCATGGGATTGGCCGATCGCATCGTGGTCCTCAACTATGGAAGTAAGATTGCAGAGGGAACGCCTGATGAGATAAAAACCAACCAGGCAGTGATCGAAGCCTATCTGGGAGGAGAAACGAATGCTTAAACTGTCACAGGTTCATACAAAGATCGGTGATCTACAAATCATCCACGATATCTCCCTGGAAATCAACAAGGGTGAGTTTGTCTCCCTGCTGGGCAGCAACGGCGCGGGCAAGACCACGCTGTTCAGGACCATTGCGGGCGTGCTTAAACCCGATAGCGGGACAATCGAGTTCAACGGACAGCCCATTCATCGGTTGCCGGTTCATAAAATCGTGGAACTCGGCATGGTGCTCTGTACTCAGGGGCGCCAGCTCTTCCCCGAACTGACGGTTCGCAAAAACCTGCTGCTTGGCGCCTATCCGCTGCGCAATGATAAAAAACGGATCCAGAAAAATATGGATCGTGTCTACGCACTTTTCCCGATTCTCAAAGAGAGAAGCAATCAGACCGCCGGGACTTTCAGTGGGGGAGAGCAGCAGATGCTGGCGATCGGTCGTGCCCTGATGAGCGAGCCGAGCATGCTGTTGCTGGATGAGCCGTCCATGGGACTGGCGCCTTTGATTGTGCAGCTTATCGCTGACATCATCTCCAACGTCAACCACGAAATGGATACCACCATTTTTCTGTCTGAACAGAACGCCAACATGGCGCTGCACATCACTGAACGCGGTTATGTGCTTGAAAGCGGCAGCTGTGTGCTTGCCGGTGACTGCAAGCAACTGCAGAACAACGAAAAGGTCAGAAAAGCCTACATCGGGGCCTGATTCGGCCATCCCCGCCTCTCCCACCCAGCACACGGTCTGGACGGAAATAGGCGTCTTGATCTCGTATCAGGGCCCCTGTTTCCGATAGCCGGGTTGACTGCAGGGCACTTTGATTAAATGGAACTCAGTCAGCATCAAAGGGTTGGTGTTTCAAGAACCTTGGAAGCCAGGGATGGCTTCCAGGAGCTCCATGGATGGACTCGTGCGTTTCTTGAAAGATCAACCCTTTGGTGCGGTTCGATAATTTTAATTAATCAAGGTGCCCTATATTTTCCCTGCTTTCTTCATCTTCTGATATTGATCGGGGTATAATGATGCCAGGCATTCAGGACAAATACCATGACTGAAAAGCGCATCCGAATGCTTTTCAATATATGATTCTAAAAGATTCCAGTAACCCTGATCATCACGAATTTTTTTACAGTTTGCGCAGATCGGCAATAACCCACTTAACTTTTTGACTTCATTGAGCGCCTGTTCTGTCTTTTCCTTTTCCTGAATCAGAGAATCCGTATATTTTCTAATTTTAAATTCGTAGGATCGTATCAAGCGGCTGATCAACCTTTCAAAAATAATGAGCACCAGTGAGGATATGACAATAGCGATGATTGCCACATAAAATGAAAATTGCTGTTGGCTTTTATGGGTTGCATGCATTAACTCGGTTTCTTTCCTGATCAATTCATCGACATCATCAAGATATACCCCCGTTGCAACCACCCAGTCATAAGGCTTATAGAGTTTTGCATATGACATTTTATGGGCGATTATATCCGAGTTCATTTTTTTAAAATAGTAGTCAAAGTAAAGCTCACCGTTCTTATTCATCCCATCCAGTTCGGCCTGATAAGGTTTGTTTCCTTTGATATCCGTGGTATTCGTAGAGAGCCACATGCCTTCGGTTTCTGGCAGATTGGGATGTATTTCCCGTACAGCGTATTTGTCACCGCCGTTGTGATTGACGATTCGGTTCACCCAGACATACCCATCGTCGATGAGCCGTAACCGGTGAATCTGGTCTTTGATTCTTTCGATCGTTCTGGTGTCGATTTGATCGGGTGATCGTCTGCCAGCCTCAGCCTCCTGGTTTGCCTGGTTCCTTTCCATCTCTATCATCTGTATGGTTCTGTCGACAGCATTTTTCAGGAACCGTTTCTTCTCTTGGATGATACCGGATGACAGTTGTTTGATTTTTCGATTATACTCCAGCTGCAAAGCCTCAGCAAAGTTGAAGGAAAGCAGCACTGTCAGTATAACGATCGAGGAGACAGAGCCCATATAAAAGTAGAGGCGAATCTTGTTTTTTGCGATCTGCATGTTTTTTTCCCGTGTGCTTCAATGCGTCTGAATGTCAGGCAACATCCCTGCATCAAACCGATGGTTTGTTATTGTCTTTGTTTACTTTCTTTGAGGGCCTGTTCTGTCTGCCGTTTTTCAGTGATATCCTCAACATGCATAATCACCAGATTCGGCGGACCATATGCATAAGTGAAGACAATGGAGCGATCTGAGCCTGTACTGCGAGCAATATAATCGGTTGCCTGTCGAATTGTTTTCTCACTTTCACAACAAACCTTCAGGTTGTTTATAATATCCGGACGGTCTGGATAAATATCGGCGGCATTGTTACCAATGAATTCTGATGATTTTCCCCGGGTGAGCTCTATAGCCGCCTTATTCGTATCACTCAATACAAATTGATCATTTTTAAATTCCCAAATAAATGTGGGGATCGGTGTTGCCTGAAATTGAGACTTGGAACGAGCCTCACTTTCTTTTAATGCTTTTGCGACATTGACACTTTCAGTAACATCTTCAGCGATTACCATCACCATATCATTTGGTACGTAGACGAATTTGAAAGACAAAAGGGTTGTTTCTCCTGTTGTTCGAAATTGGTATCTCTTTTCGTCACATATCGTTTCTTGGGTCAAAAAACATCTTTTTATTGAATCGATTATCCAGGGTGTGTCTTTATAAAAGTCATCCAGTGAATAGCCAATGTATTCTTCTATTTTTTTATTCGAATATGCAACAGCTGCAGAATTGATGTTATGGAGTCTGATCTGATTGCCCTCGTTCTTCCATAATGCCAACAGCTGCGGTATTGAATTAAAAATGGCCTTGAATCTTCTTTCACTTTCCTTAAGGGCATCATTTGCCAGTTTTCGCTCTGTAATATCTTCACCGGAACTGAACAGACCCGCTATTTCACCATTATTAGCCCGGAGCACAGAATTGTGCCATGCAATCAAACGCTGGCTTCCGTCTTTTGTTACGATCGGGTTTTCATAATACTCCACGGGTTCAATGTTTCCTTCGACAATTTGACTGAAAACCTTTTTAACCTCTTTCTTGGCTTCTGCGGGCAGAAAATCATCAAACCAGGACCGCCCGATGATCTCCTCTTTATCATGACCGATTATTTCACAGCCCTTGGGATTGATCAGGGTGACAATCCCATCTGTATCCAGGACAATCAGCAGCACACCCGCTATGTCCAGATAGTGCTGTGCCCGATTTTTTTCCAGTCGAAGCGTCTCATCCGCCTTTTTCCTTTCCGATTCCACCTTTGCCACATATAACGCCATCTCAAGGGTCACCCGCAAATCTCTTTCCTGTATGGGCTTCAATACATACCCAAAAGGCATGGTGATCTTGGCCCGTTCTATTCTTTCCTGATCCAGGTATGCGGTGGAGAAAATGACGGGAATACCAAACTTGTTGCGAATCACTTCAGCGGCATCAATCCCGTCCATCTCTCCTTTGATGCGAATATCCATCAGGATGAGATCGGGTTTGTCTGCTTCAGCTTCCGCAAGTGCTTGTTCCCCTGTATTAACAATGGAAGTAACGTTGTAACCCAGGCTTTGCAGCTGGCTTTCCAGTTCCATGGCGATAATGACTTCGTCTTCAACGATGAGTATTCTGGCATTATTCATGGGTGAGTGATATCCATATTCAATTTAATGACAATTTTTCCCGATATCCCTTTTCGAGCCTTTTTACCGGCTCCGCTGGTTTTCAGCGGTGGTTTTAACCCGAAAACAGAATGGTTCCGTCAGGCTCAAAACACTCATATTTTTCTTGAAAATCATCCGCATATTTTAATACTTATTTCTAAAAGAGATATTGTCAATCCTAAGTAATTGTTTACCAGGATCTCAGATGACTTTTAATCAGACAATCCTTCTTGAAAAACTGAAACATACTCCTGAAAAGCGGGTCGGTATTATGGGTATTTCAGATGGGCCAGAATCATACCATTACGTTTAGGAATCCCAGGCTTTTCAGGCTGGTATTGTGGAAGGAATATTTGCCCGGACAGCTATTTTCGTCTTACCAGACAATGAGAAGCAGCGGGATAGAACGGACAGAGATGAACTGGATATCCGGGATCCGGTGATCCCGGAACCGCAATCAAACGAATCAAAAGCCAGGATGACATCCTGGAAAACGGAGCTGTCGACAAGGCCCTGACTTCACCATTTCTTCTTCCAGCACATTGCCTCGCTATTAATCTGGGGGTCTGAAATAAAACAATGGCAGACGTCTGAAAAAGCCGAAAGCAGGTTATTATTGACAAAAATAGTTTGAATAGAAATAAAATCTATAAAAATCCCATAAAAGCAAGTGCTATATAAACAGGTATTATAGAAATAGCAAGGAAAGCGGTTTCAAACATTGACCGTATTGATTTTCGCTGACTTGTTTTATGATGGTTACAGCGAGGACACCAAAGCTATAATATCAAGCCAAATTAGATGTATACAACTAATAAAGACCAGGGGTTAATGCTGATGTGCCTTCCCTGCCATGGGACTTCGATCCTGTTAGGAAACCTTGAAGGAACGCAGTGGTGTGATTGACTTACGATAGTTTTTTGGAGTGATATCGCTGTGCCAGAGATTGAAGAGAGATTTTACCTTTTTGCCCCCACGGCTGTGACAGGAAAATATAATTCCGGCGAGACCTATTGATGTTGCTGAGGACTGGTATAGTGAAGCTGATATTGATGTTATCGAACCTCTGGGAAGTTTCGCTTACATGCACGTGGACATGCAAGGCATCAAGGCTTTGGTTCGATACGAGGGAGGAAGGAAGCTGTAAATTGGAGACCTAATCAAACTCGGACTGAATCCGGAATATTTGCATGTTTTCGACAAAAAAATGGAAGGACAATGAACGTCTGAACATCAAAGGAGGAAAAATGAAATGCATATTAATATCAGTAACAACCTTCGTTGTTGTGGCCGTTCTGTTGTCCACTCCGTCAACTGCCAGGGATCTTAAATTTGTCATTGGTAAAGACAACCGTTTCCATTGGCAGGATCTTAAACACTTTCAATCAATAGACCATCAAGACCGAAAACTGGCGATATCGGGTCCCTGGTTGGGACCCGACCGTGATTTGGTGGAGAGCGTTTTTGCCTATTTTGAGGCTGCAACCCAGGTCAAGATAGAATACGCCGGTTCCGACAGTTTTGAGCAGCAGATCGTGATCGACATTCAGGCCGGAAGCCCTCCCAACATCGCTATCTTCCCACAACCCGGACTGGCAGCAGACATAGCCGCCAAGGGCGGACTCACTCCACTGGGCAAAGAGATGGAAAACTGGGTTAAAACCAACTATGCCGCCGGTCAATCCTGGGTGGAATTGGGAACCTATACAGATAAAAGCGGCAAAAAAGATTTATTTGGTTTCTTTTTCAAAGTGGATGTCAAGAGCCTGGTATGGTATGTTCCAGAAAATTTTGAAGAATTTGGATATGAAATTCCGGAAACCATGGAAGAACTGATTCAGCTGACCCGGCAGATCGTTGCCGATGGAGGCACACCGTGGTGTATTGGCCTGGGCTCCGGCGATGCGACCGGATGGCCTGCCACTGATTGGGTGGAAGATCTGTTGTTGCGCACCCAGCCACCAGCCGTTTACGACAAATGGGTTTCCAATGAAATTCCGTTTAACGATCCCAAAATTGTCGCGGCCATTGAGGAATTCGGATTTTTTGCTAAAAACGACAAGTACGTAGCCGGTGGCGTCTCATCGGTCGGGTCAACCGATTTCAGAGACAGTCCCAGGGGCCTTTTTACCATTCCTCCCAGATGTTACCTTCACAAACAAGGCAGTTTTATCCCCACCTTTTTTCCAAAGGGAACTCAACTGGGGGTTGATGCCGATTTTTTCTATTTTCCGGCTTACGCTTCCAAAAACCTGGGAAAGCCGGTGTTAGGTTCGGGAACCGTCTGGACGATCACCAAGGACAGCCGGGTAACGCGGTTGTTTTTTGAATTTCTTCGTACGCGACTGGCAAGTGAGATCTGGATGGCGCAAAGCGGGTTGCTGTCACCCCACAAAGGTGTCAATCTTGGTGTGTATGCCAACGACACCTTGCGCAAACAAGGGCAGATTCTTTTGAATGCAACCACCTTCCGCTTCGACGGATCCGACCTGATGCCGGGGGTTATCGGAACGGGCTCTTTCTGGACTGGAATGGTCGATTATGTCAGTGGCGCTTCTGCAAAAGAGGTGGCGAATTCTATCCAGGCCAGCTGGGATGCGATCAAATAGAGTACCCTTTATCTGGGTACAGTGCGCTGGATTAACCATTTAAGCGGGATTGATCATTTGACACAGCAACTATTCAGAGCTGCAGCTGCCGTGGTCATGGGAGTAGGACTTTGTGCCTTTTATTTCTGGGGGACCAATTGGTTGCTCAACAGGCTTTTATCCGATAAACCAGATGCTGATGGCATTATCATCAGGAAACAACACCTGCGCTCCAATATCAGCCCCTGGTTGTTTACAGGTCCAGCCCTTTTGTTATTGGGAACTTACCTCGTTTATCCGGTTTTTGAAACAATCAAACTCAGTTTTATGGATCGGACCGGCGATACATTCATCGGGCTGGCCAATTATCGCTGGGCCTTCACAAATCCCGAGTTTTTGCAGGCGGTGACAAACAATGTGTTGTGGCTGGTTGTTGTCCCTTCTTTAAGTTGCGTGATGGGGCTATTGATTGCAACATTGGCGGACCGGGTCTGGTGGGGAACGATTGCCAGATCGCTGATTTTCATGCCCATGGCTATTTCCTTTGTAGGGGCCAGCGTGATCTGGAAATTCGTCTATGATTACAACGGACCGGATGTCTCGCAGATTGGCCTTCTAAACGCGATTGTCGTGGCTTTTGGGGGGAAGCCGCAAGCCTGGATCACCATTCCTTTCTGGAACAATTTCTTTTTGATGATCATTCTGATCTGGATTCAGACCGGATTTGCCATGGTTATTCTCGGCGCCGCCTTGAGAGGTGTGCCTGACGAAATTCTTGAAGCTGCGCGTATTGATGGAGCAAACGAAGTACAGTTGTTTTTTCACATTGTTGTCCCGCAGATTCGCACCACCATCCTGGTCGTCTGGACCACCATCACCATTATTGTTCTTAAGATATTTGATATCGTTCTGGCCATGACAAACGGACAGTGGGATACCGAGGTGCTGGCCAACCTGATGTTTGACTGGATGTTCCGAGGCGGCGGTGATTTTGGCCGCGGAAGTACCATTGCCCTGGTAATCATGTTGGCGGTCTTTCCCGTCTTAATCTGGAACATCCGTCGCTTTAAACAACAGGAGCGGCTGTAATGGACCGAAAACATACCATTCACCCATTTTTCTCCGGCCGTTTGTTCACCCATCTGTTTCTATTGGTGATCGTCGTCGTCTGGACGGCACCGACCGTTGGTCTGTTTATCAGTTCGTTTCGTGACAAGGACCAGCTGGTTGTTTCCGGCTGGTGGTCGGCTTTCAGCAGCTCTGAAAAAAAAACGGCTGGTAGAATCGGCGGTGCTGGCGAACAGATCGAAATCAACGGAAAATTTATTATCTGCGGGTCCTTCCTTAAAAAAGGCAGCAGCAAAAAAATCATTGCTTTTGGTGCGCGGTCCAATGAACCCGATGCCTATCAAATCGGGGAAACCATTCGGCACAAAAACGGCGCTACATTCAGGTTAGATGCCGATGGCAGCTACTGCTGGGAATCCCCAAAACCGGCTGAGCGAAAGAGAGGGCAGCGGTATTTTTACGTGGTTACATCGCCACCGGTATTTACGTTTGATAATTATAGAGAGGTACTGGGATCGCAAAATCTGGGTCAATCGTTTGTCAATACGCTGACAGTCACTATCCCCGCGACTATTATACCCATTATGATTGCAGCGTTCGCTGCGTACGCCTTTTCCTGGATGCGGTTTCCCGGACGGAATTTTCTGTTTATCGTCGTCGTGGGGTTGCTGGTGGTGCCGCTACAAATGTCCCTGATTCCCGTATTGAGGTTGTATAACCGGATCGGTAGTCTGTTTGCTGTTGAGGCGAAATCTTATCTTGGGATTTGGATGGCTCATACCGGTTTCGGGCTTCCGCTGGCCATTTATCTGTTACGAAACTATATGAGCAGCCTTCCGAGGGATATCATCGAATCTGCCCGCATCGATGGCGCCAGCCATTTCCAGATATTCACCCGGATGGTTGTTCCTCTTTCCGTGCCGGCCCTGGCCTCCTTTGCCATTTTCCAGTTTTTATGGGTCTGGAACGATCTGTTGATTGCCCTGGTTTTTTTAGGAAAAGCAGACAACCAGATTGTCCTGACCTCCAAACTCAGAGAGCTCCTGGGCTCTTATGGCGCAAACTGGGAAATTCTCACTGCCAGCGCTTTTGTTGCTATCGTTGTCCCCCTGATGGTGTTTTTTGCCCTGCAGCGTTTTTTTGTTCGCGGTCTGCTGTCTGGATCACTCAAAGAATAAGGGTGTTTGAGCAGCAAGATCTGTTCTAATCTTATAAGATTAATGCATGCCATTTGGAAATTTAACAGGGCAGCAAAAGATGCTCTATTGGCAAGGCGGACAGAACTATTATCTGTTTTTCCGTTGCGACCACTGAAAACAGGGGATTTGGATAAGAAAAACTTTTTTTACCAGACGGGTATATATGGCTATGATCCGGGCGTTGGCCTTGTTATGGAAGCCTTGAAGGAAAATGAAACAGGGGACATTCTGTGTTAACCTTGTCAAACAAAAAAAAGGCTAAAATAAAAACTCAAGTTTCTGATTTCATCAAAACCATGAAACACTTTATTGATAAGGGTTTCAGGTTGCTAATAGGGTTGAAAAAGCCCATTTGACAATTACAATGCGCCTTTTTTCTCTGAACAGTCCAGTTTACGGATATCTTCGGGC
>JAHJRI010000446.1 GCA_018830885.1 bacterium
ATCGATGAATCAATTTGAATGTTGAGAGAAATTGCACCGGTCCGGGGGGAGACCATCATGGCCAGTGTAAGGGCTTCTGGAGAAGGATCGGCCTGCTTCCGGAAACCATCTGGATTGACCTGGCAGACCGGGGTGCAGACTATATCCCAGGAGACCGGCCGTGAAGGCATGTTATGAAGAATCAAATGACATATGCCATAGGAACTTCAACCCGGGCAGGACAACGTCCGGGAACCCATCTTCCGGGCGATCGGTCCCTTCAGGGGGGAAAAAGAGGATTCAGATGATTTGCCGGGAACTAAAAGTTGTAGCCAAGGCGGAATGTGTACCCTTTCGGTTTGGCAGCAATTTCTCCCAGATTGTCGTCGTTTGAGGTGTAGACATTACTCCAGGAATACAGGGATACCATCAAACCTGTCAGCGGTTGCCAGCCCAGTCCGATCATTGTCGTGGTGGTTCGGGTGTCATAACCGTCGATCTTATCCTCCACCTGGAGCATGTTGTGGTAGCCAATCAGGAAGCCGCCGAACCTGACCTCAATTGATCCGTTGCTCTCGGTTGTCGGCCGATGGGTATTCTTCTGGTTCGGGGTATTTCCTTCCCTGGTGGATTCGGGTGATGTTATCTGAGCATATTCCATTCTGAACTGGAAGTTTTTCGGATCACCGCTCATCAGGGCAATACCAAGCATCGTGTTTGTCCAGGAATTGTCAGCCAGGTCCCCTTTATCCAAGCCTGTATCGGTTCTGGACTTTCCATAGATGCCGGTTTCCTCGACCTTTTCGAGGCCTGCCCCGATATAAAATATATCTCCCAGTCGGATTGAAGTTGCCAGACTGGTCTGGATGTCGGTCCGGTCATCGAGGAGTTGCTGAGAAAAGGAGGTCCCCAGGTAATCGAGTCGGACTCGCCGGCTCTCTTTGGTATATCCGATGCCCACGGACACGGACTCTCCAAAAACGTAAGCCAGTTTGAGACTCTGTGTTTTTCGTTCGCTGTGCAGACCGTATGAGTTGAAAACCAGCCCTGTATTCAGGTCCAACGTCGCATCATAATTGGCGCCGTTTTTCAGGAACGTGGTCATTTCAGCCACAAATGCGTCTCCTCGATAGGCTGCCGACATGTGGGGCAGTGAGCTATGGTCATCCGGTCCCCTGGCGGGCAGACCGGCCTTTACTTCTCCGGTGTCTTTCGCCCCGTTGTGTGCGTTTTTCCCTTCCGCAACGGTTCCCCAGAGGCTGATACTGCTGTTAAAACGCCACCCGGTGGCTCCGGCTGCCTCAGAATTCATGCTCGCGTCCAGGGGGGCCGTTGCAACCTGGGCATCCGCAGTGTAAGCCGCACAAAGTGCAACCGCAATAAAGAGAATTCGTTTCAACATAATTGTTCTGCCACGGTAGAATTCGAAAGATACCCGGGTTTGACCTGAAAATGGTTATAAGGCTATTTTCAATGGTGAAATGCATGGAGTATACCGGAAATATGGGATCGTCTGCGACAGGAATGACGGCATCAGGCATTGCAGACAATTTCAGGGAGTTATGGGTTTATTGCGTTGTGGGGCCAACAAAAGTGGTCCAATTGAAACAAGATGCAGATGTCCAGCCAGCGGCAATTCACTGCCCTGCCGGCTGGGGGACGGGAAATACGGGGGTTATTGTCTCTTCTGTCCAGAATGGACAGGGTATGGCGAGACTGAGGGGGAATGATAGACAGCCAGTGGCAGTCACTCTCTCCCTCGGCTATTTTGCAATCTTTCTGATGCGATTATTCTGATAATCGCAAAGATAGAGTGTTCCACTGTTATCAATGGCTAAACCTGTAGGTGTATTGAGTTTTGCAAGATTTCCAACGGTATCGCTGAAACCCGCCAGACCGGTTCCGGCAATGGTTTTTACGATACTGCCGGTTGATATTTTTTTCACTTTGTGATTCCCCTCGTCGGCAACAAAAACGTTGCCACTGTTGTCAACAGCGATGCCGTGAGGCGCAGACAACCGATTGGTGTCACCGGCAATACCATCTCCGGCGATGGTCACAACATCCAGGGTCGTTTTATGAAACTTTTTGACTTTGTGATTGCCCATATCCGTCACATATATGTTGCCGTCTGAATCAATGGTAATACCATGGGGTCTGTTTAAACGGGCGGATGTTCCGTTATCATCATCATCCCCCGAGGCACCGCTCAATCCGACGATCGTGGAAACCTGCCCGGCGGTAAGGTCAAGCTTGCGAATGACGTGATTTTTTTCATCGGCGATGTAAAGGATGTTTTGATCATCATTATCAATGACAATTCCGGCGGGTGCATAAAATGAAGCGTCGGGGAGCTCGCCGTCACTGGAACCGTCGGTTCCGCCACCGGCAATCGTGGAAACAATGCCGGTAACGCCATCGATCTTCCTGATGGCATTATTGCCGATGTCTGCGATATATGCATTTCCGGCACTATCAACCGCCAGGCCGTCCGGTTGGTTGAAAC
>JAHJRI010000447.1 GCA_018830885.1 bacterium
AATCCGCAAGCTGATCGTGCAGTTCAATTGTTGTGTAACCGTTTGAACGAAACGGAGACGATCTATCCGGGGACAAATTTTAAGCTGAACTTCGAATTGGTATCAAATTAAAGTCCCCCAATTCAGGAGTTCTGAACTTAGTACCTTTATGGATCGACTAGGAAAGCAATGCGGAGAGACCACCCTTAAAAACAATGAATTAATAATGCTCAATCAAAAACCAATCCGAAAATATGCAATCGAGATCAGCCACCTGAAACCGCACACCCTGCATGGAAAAGTGGATTAAAAACAGGAAAAACCAGGTGTCGATCATCCTGGTTTTAACAGCGTTGCTTGTCATCAGTAATATCATTGTTCCAGCTTATGATTCACTTTCCTATTATCACCTGAAAATCGCATCCCTCGAAAAGCAATCCCGTCAGCTCCATCGATACGCTCTCCATATCAACTATCACGAAAACCTGTCGCGCCATATCAGCGAGCAGCTTGCAAAACAGCAACAGTTATATGCAAATATGCGGGATGCGGTCATCATTCAAAAGTGGTTCGGAAAGGTTCAGCGACAGTGCCGGTTAACCGTTGTCATGCAACAAATCAAAAACGGAAATATCTCCGGTGACCTGGAAAGGATCGATATCAGACAAACACTGGAAGGAAAATACAGTGATCATGTGCGATACCTCAATACCATTCTTAGTCAGCAAAATAGTATCCTGCTGGAACGTTACAAACTCCAGAACCAGTCACCACTCATGCTTAACCCGATATTGACAGCAGATCTTCAGCTTTTCCTTTTTCTACCCCTAAAATGAAACATCTGAAAGCCATCCATTTATTGATCATGCTGTTCTTCATATCATGCGGTGCGCCGCTATTGCAGGCCAATCCTTTCTCCTGCAAAATCAAAAAGGACCCGGTCCCAAAGCGGGAGCAGAAAACAGTTGATCTGTCCTTTATGGGATATGCGATCATGGAAAACAGACGGTTTGCAATTATTCAACTGAATAACAGACAGCACATCCTCAAACAAGGGGAGTCGATGGGACCCATTACGATTATCGAGTTCTCGGCAGATACTCTTTCTTATCGAATTAACGGGACGGTTTTCAAAACGCCGATCAACAGGGATGAAAATTGAGCATTCATGAAAAGACACGTTTGACTTTTCTTTCAACGAGGGGGAAGGGTGCACCAAAACCGTGTGGGTATCTGATCATAACCGCTTCAAGAGGTTATTTATTCAGAAAAACGCATGAATCCATCCTTGGAACTCCTGGAATCCATCCCTGGCTTCCAAGGTTTTCTGAACAAACAACCTCTTTCCGCTTACAAGTACCCACACATATTTGGTGCACCCAGGGGGGAATCTCCCTTTGACAAACCGTTCAAACAGCGATACCGTTCTTTATCATACCTTTAAAAATCGTTGCTGCGCATCGAAGACCGTCTTCCAGTAACCAAAGTTAAATCAACTGGTTGGCCTCGGGTATCACCAAAAAATAAAGGATCACATGGCAATGCCGACAAAGGAAGCGATCATCGCTTTAATGCAGGAAGCCGCAGAAAGAATGGGATTGGACCTTGAAGATCTGCAGGAGATGATCGACGCTGTACTGGAAGACTGCAGCAGTAAATCCCTCCTCCTCAAAGAGGCTGTTGTCAATCAGAATGCAGCCGACGTCAAAGCGATCGCTCATGATATCAAGGGATCGACAGCCAACTATGGACTGATGGATGTGAGCAACCTGGCCTATACACTGGAAAAAAACAATGAAAATCCTTCCCTGGAAGATATTGATGCTATGATTGCGCTTCTTAATCATTTATCAGGGTTGAATCTTGCTTCTTGAGAGCAGGGTTCCGGATCAACTGGTCGATTAGATCCAGGGATTTTCGATACATACGGTCATCTGGACCATATTCCATAACTCCAATGGTATCTTCCACCGGATAATCCGGTTCGATGCCAACATCCTGGAAACTGACGCCTGAAGGTGTAAAATACCGTGCTGTTGTCAGCTTGACAAAAAGATCATTCCCAAGCGGAAAGATCGTCTGCACAACCCCTTTTCCAAAACTTTTTTCACCAACAATCAGACCCACTTTCCGATCTTTGACTGCTCCGGCTACTATTTCCGAAGAACTGGCTGAATAGCGGTTCATCATAACGATCAGAACCGGCGTTTTCCGCGTCGCAAATTTTCTGGAAACATACCTTTCGATCAGCTGATTGTCTCTGTCCCGTGTCTCGACAATATCACCGCCATTGATAAAAAGCTCAGCTGTCTCGACCGCAGCCAGGAAAAGCCCCCCCGGGTTGTTCCTGAGATCGAGGATCACAGCCGGATAGGTTTTCCTTTCAAGCACAGCCGCAACTTCATCAGGCGTTGTCTTTTGAAATTGTTGGATTTGAATCACCACCGTGGAAGGTTCCCGTTCAAAAGAAACAATTGAGGGGGCCTTGATGAGAGCCCGGACAATTGAAAGTGTGATAATATCACCCGGTTTTTCAGGATGGTAAAAACCAACTGACAATGGCATGCCAATCTTTCCAGTGACCAGGCGACTGAGGTCATTTTCCCCCTGATTACCCAGGGTAACACCACTCAATTGGACCAGGATATCACCTGGTTTTATACCTGCCTGTTCGGATGGTGATCCTTTGATCACCTGGGTGACAACATAGAGTCCCTTGTGTTTTTGGATACTGATCCCAATACCTGCATATTTTCCGATGGCTTGGGACTCCACTTTTTTCAATTCTTCTCTGTCAAAAGCAGCGGAATAAGGATCCAGACGTCCCACCATGCCTTCGATGGCATACCGGATCAGCTGCCGGGTTGTGCGGGGTTCGACATACTGAGATTGAATCAAATGGTAAGCTTTGCTGAAGCTTTCCAGCGCCTGGATCTCTTCATCCAGGTTTTCAATGGAACAAAAACCAGGTGTGGCAAGCCCCAGCATCAGTGGAAAAAAAACAGCCCGCTTGCAGAGACCTGTGACAAAAACCCTGACAAACCGTTTCAGATACGATCGTCTGTTTTTTTCCACCCTCATTTTCTGTGTAATTGTTGAGCATGTGTCCTGCAAAGGGACTCGGGACCTGTATCTGCTTAACCACTCCCTCGGATGACGGCCCGGGATGCCCGCCGAAAATGGGTTCAATTGCATACAGGTCCTGATTCCCTCGGATCGGTGCAGGTGGTAAATAGTGGCTTTTCTGCCATTCATGGATTCAAATCGAGACCGCAGCGACTATCAATCCACTTCAGAGACATAGTCCAAAAAAAAACGACGTATCACCGGGGTAAGACTTAGACCGCCGACAATATCGGAAACCAAACCCGGGATAATCAAAAAACAGACCGCTGATAATATCCAGGCTTCTTCCCAAATTTCCCTGACGATCTTTTCCCCTTTTTTCAATTCAGCATCAAGGAAGAAAAAAAGGGTGAAATCCATTTTTCTGATTCTGAATATCCCATAACCGCCTGTCAAAAGCTGTGATATTATAATGAAATAGACACCCGGTCCAGAAGAGATCTGGATTAAAATGATCATATCTGACAACGCAATCCCCAGCGAAATCAGAAAAAGAAACTCAATCAGCATCGTTCTCTCTTTTCGGTTTGGCAAAGGGAGCCGGCAGTTCTTCCAGGGCGGCAGCATACCGGGCCATGTTCAACCCTCCTTCTCCTCTGATCTCCTCGGCGATTTCCATGCCCACCAGTTGTCCGATCAACGAATATGCTTCATCATGTGTAAAGCCATCATCCAGAAGCCTTTCATATGCAATGAGCGTATCGGGTGGATTTTTTTCTGCGATCTGTTGATCGATGACGGCATGAATTGCATTTAAGAGACGCACATTCATTTCATTTTCGACTTTTTTATCCATACTCGCTTATTGTCTTATTCTGTTTGATAAAAGGCATTTCAATGGAGGGCATTTCCATTCATCTCAGGGAAATCTTGACTGGCTTCATATTGATTTTCCCTTCCGGATTGGGATAGAATTTCATCTCCCTTTTAAATTCCCCGGGATCCACGATCACTTCTCCCTGGGGATGCTGCTGCTGATGGGATCTGCCCACGGCCTGCACGGCTATCTGCCTGACAGTGACTGCTGTAACAAAGATCTTCTTGAACAGCGTTTTAACATCTGCCAGGTTCAGTTTTTTTAATTCCTCGATTTCGACATCACGATAGTCAAAATCATATCTTGCGGAAGAGATCGTCTGCCAGTAGCGGTGTGTTTCCTCCTGCAGAGACTTCGGCATTTCGCGACGTTGTGCAATCAGCGCTTCCTTGAACTGAGCAAATTCCTTTTCCGGAAAGGCGTCCAATTGACGGTTAAAGTCAAAAATAAACTGTTCTATCCGTGATTGCAAATAGACGGGATCTTTCACACTGGACTGAATGATGAAGACAAACCCATCCACTTTACCGGATTCCCGATGGCCGGACCAGACAATATACCCCAGTTGCTCGATCGTCCTGAGCTGGTTATAGAACGGTTTTTCGATCATCTGTTGGATCATGTCGAGAGAAACAGATTGCTTAACGGTTTCAGGTCCAACCTGATAATAGACATCAATGGCCGAATTTACATCTTCCACCTTAAACTGATAAACCAGCGATTTGGCGGTCGGTAAGATCATCGTTCGTTCCAAAGGCAGTTCCACCGGGCCACTCCCCCCCAGACGGTCTTCCAGAAAGGCCGCCTGTTCCAGAACATCCCTCTCATTGAAATTGCCATGTGCTAAGAAATCGATATGCAACCGGGAAAAGAGTGTCGGCAGGAAAGCTGCCAGATCCTGAACAGTAATATCATCAATCACAGCCAGATACTCATCCGTATGCCAGAATGGTGTCGAAAGCAGGTAGACCATCTCATATCCCGTTTGCTGAAAAGCCTCCGACAGTTTCATATTCCGCCTGTCCTCGGCCAGCTGGTTTCTAAGAATGCTGAACCGGTCTTCATCGATTTTGTAACCCTTAATCTCCTCAATCACTTTCCTGAACAGAATGGGTAGATTGTCCGAATAACCGCTCAGGGAAAGCTCGATCCCCTTGACTGAATTTGTGATTGAATAGTGCAAACCGGCAATGACCGCAGGATAGGAATACTCATTCAAGCGTTCCTGGAGCAGGAGGGTAAAAAGTTTTGTCATGGCCGCGTTCTTTGCACTGGAATACGCATCTGGTGTTGAAAGCCGAATCCTGAAGTTACCCCGAGGCACCTTGAAGACATTATCCTGTTTGAACCAGATACGGATTCTATCCGTATTCTTAAGCAGGACTGGATACCGTTCCGGTGATTGATTGGGTCGAAAGGAAACCGTGTCAATAATAAACGGGTTGGGTGGGGGAAGCGCCAGTGCCGGTTGAGGCACGGCGCTGTTCCAGCGTAACAGTTGATTTTCGGGAATACGTTCAACACTGTAACGGGTTCCATACCAGGGATCGGTACTATCTGCGGGAACATCCTCCGCCACAAGAATGATCTGCATGTTTTCCGGTGTCAGGTATTTGAGGAGCGCCTGCTGACGCTCCTTGGAGTATTCCTGATATAGCCAGGGGGAAACCAGAACATGCTGCAACGGGACATTCTGCAAATTCATTGCCAGCCGACTGACGTAGTCCGAAGGTTCCTCCTTTTCTCGAAATCTGAAATCAATTGCGGCGATTTTGCGGGACTCCTGGAAATATCGCTCCAGGTTCGATTCCCGTTTTATCTGATTAATATATTGAAAAACAATCTCAATAATCTTTTCGGTTTCACGCAGACCTTCCGGCGTCAAACTGATGCTGATGTCAATAAAGGCAAAATCCCGGCTCTCTGGACCGACACCCGCCGACAGCGATACAGCCAGACCCTGCTCTTTCAAAAGTGCCAGAATACTGCCTTTTCCCTCGTCCCCCAGCAGCTGAGTGATCAAGGTCGATGTTTTGAAGGGATAGTTGGAACGCTGATCGGGAATCGGAAACATCAGTTTGAGTTGGCGGACCGACTTGACAGGGCGGATATTGATTCTTCTACCCAGTGGTGGTTCGATGACGGGTCTGTCTGCAAAACTGTCCGGTTTGATGTTGGTATTCGGGACGTTTGAAAAATACGTGATAGCCAGTTTTTCAAGATCCGCCAGGGGCTCTTTACCCAAAATGACGAGTTTCATCAGGTTCGCCGAATAGTGGTTGCGGTAAAAACGGATCAACTGCTCCCGCAATTCCCCATCATTCGGGTTCTCTCCCCGCAGTGAAGCCAGATTCCCGGTACCGAACATATGAAAAGGATGCTTGGGATTGGCTGTATTTCTGAGGATCTGATAAATTCTGCGATCATCATTTTTAATGTTCTTCTGGTGCTCTGAATTGACAGCATTGATCTCCCTTTCAACAAACGTATCATCAAAACGGGGTGCAATAAAAAACTGCGAAAATCGATCCAGTGCACCTTCCAGATAATCCTTATGTATGCTAAAAAAGTAGTTGGTATCCTCCAATCCCGTAAAAGCGTTGCTGGATCCCCCGTGGGCAGAAAGATAGCCCCCGTATTCATCCGCATCGGGATATTTGTCGGTTCCAAGAAACAGCATATGTTCCAGAAAATGTGCCAGTCCCTGCCGATCCGGGGGGTCGTTGAACTGACCGACAGCCACATCCATTGCAGCCGCGGCCTGGTCGGTTTCAGGATCGGAAATCAGCAAAACCTGTAGCCGGTTCTTCAAAACCAGTGATCGATAAGACCGTGAATCATATTCACTTTTGATTAGTTTCTCTGTCAGGCCGCTTGTATTTGGAGCAACCGCCGAACACCCGTATAACTGAAAGAAAATGAACCCCAGCAGAAACCAGACATTAATCTGGCGGAGCGTCAATTGATCAGCAATACCATGTAACCAGGACCGTTTTTTCAATTCAAAAACCTGCATTGAATGTTAAAAAGAGTTGTTGTCAAAAACCCGGGCTGTCCATTTTGTAGACACTATCTACCTCCGTTCAAGCATGACGGAAAAATGACAGTCGAAGCCTGCCTGAAAGGTGCGCGCAGAATCTATCAACGACCCCGGGTCAAAAACAGGAAACGCCGCTGGAAATGGACGAACTGCGCTTATGCCAGCGAGAAAAACAGAAAAAGAACCTGTGCGGATTTTCAGATCCAGTCGCTTACCATTAAATGCCTCCATCAGCTCACCCTAATGATCCGCGGGGCCAGTCTTCAGGACGCTCCCACCTTCAGTGGAGAACTCTGGTGGAACACCTGAGATCTCTTTCCGGTGATAAGGGACAATTAGTAACAGCGGTTCTTCATCCCGGCCAACCCGTTTGAAAGCAAAGCGAATCCGATCATTCACCCACGCTGAACGATCCACCTGCCAGCGGATCTGATGATCGACCTCTGCCAAAAGAAACCGATCTTCCGGCAAAGACAATCTCTGCATCTCCAACTGGTTCAATTTCTCTGTCAAAACAGGAATCAGACTGCGGCACTCAATGTATTGACTGCGCGCCAACAGGAGTCGATCCGCCAGAAAACTCTGCAGGATCACCTGCCGATACCAGAGGCCCAGAGATGTCAATACGACCAGCGCAAGAATGATGCTGAACGGCAGAATAAACCCGTCTTTGTTCATCCACAGCCTCCCATCATCTCTATTTTACTTTCACTTGCCTGAAAAATAAAGCCATTAAATCTCAGCAATGTCCGGTTAGGATTTTGCAGTCCGTTAAAGACCATTTGTAAAACGTTGCGTCAAGGGGATAGCGATTTAAAACATGAGGTGCGAGGCTCGCAGCACCGAACTGAAACCATCCCTGGTGCTCCGGGAAAACGTCCTGTTTTCCAGGGTTTTAAATCGCTATCCCCTTGACTCCACTGAAAACCGTGATTGACTGGTCCTGAAGTGCAAAAACCTAACCGGACATTGCTGA
>JAHJRI010000448.1 GCA_018830885.1 bacterium
ACGGTCCCAACATCAAACACCATGTCACCCTTTGGGTATTTGATCGGAGACTTACCCAAAAGATGAGTAATTTTTGTAACTTCACCCATTGGTTATCTCCTACTTTTCAGGGGTTATGAGCTTTTGGACTTCTGCAATTTTAGCCTGGATCTCTTCGACACTGGCCTTTTTCGGTTCGAAGTCCTTAAAGCTGTTCTTGTCTTTCTTGTCCAGCTTCTTGAAGACTTCATACCATTGTTTAACCAATTCCTTGGTCGGATCTTTCCCCTCATCGTCATCATCACCACCAAAAAGCGAAAACACTTTTCCGAAAAATGACTTCGATTTGTCATCCAGGGATTCAAAATCCCTCACTGAAACACCTTCTGCTAGACAGTCGGATTTGACCTTCTCCAGATCTCCCTCTTCCACTTCGACGATAATAGCATTTGCGCCAGAGGTTTCGCCGGGGATATCATACAGTTTCGGGTACTTCTTTTTCCATCCGGGAAACTGTCTATTCCCGCGCTGATGGTTTTCGACGATGACTTTCACCGTCTTAGGTTCTTCTGACATGTTTTTTCTCCTTATTTATTTTTTAGCCGCACATTTCATACGGCTAAGTTAAATTTCAAAAAAGATCGACACAGAGAACCTATGAGGTTGTATCTGTCAGCGCCATCTTGGTTGTGTAGTCGAATGCCCGGGGTGGCTGATCGTTCAGCACTTCCTGATACAGTGTGCATCGTTTGGAAAGATCGACATCTACACCGTGTTGATGCGGAAGCGGTGGGGTAACGGTACCCAGGACGGCCGCGCATTCGGAAATACGCTTTCCTTTCCCGATCCCGGTCGCTTCATTGGAGGCATTACCGGGGTTGAAAAAGAGCTGATACCCTTCGAACTCACCAAAATAGTGCGGCTGATTGACCAGTTCCGGATTGTTGGCGGTCGGGGCGACTTTGACATATTTGGACCCCATGTTTTTAAACAACAGGAGCCAGTTTTTGTCCAGCAGAAACGCAACGACACCGCTGGCGCCGTCTGTCGCTTCCATCATGTTGCGATCCAGCAGGTTCATGGTCTCACGCACACGAGCCCACTGTTCATAGGCATTCTCACCGGTATTTGTCAGCTTCTTGTCAAATGTCTGCACACCTTCCCGGAACATGTTGATCCGTCGAAGTGTTTCACGGTCCCGGTCAGCTGCTACGATCTGCAGCAACCTTGAAAACGCGATATCCTTCAATTGCAACTTGTGATTCCGCATGGTCCGGAGAACTGCCTGGAGGGTAACGCCGGTTCTGATGATATTAGCCGCCGAATGCAGATCAAAACCCCGGGTTTCGTACTTGGTTTCAGAAACGAATGCGGGATAGTTCTCAACATCGGTTTCCATTCCAACCCATACTGGAATACCGGTGGCAATTGCAGCTCCAAAGGTGACAGAAATGGTAGACGTTTCAGAACCAGCGGATCCAGTCGCATATGCGATCACGGAAGACGAAAGTGTGACCTTTGTTCCATCATCTTTGATCGTGCCATCACCGATCAGGTTGAAAGATCCGGATCCGTTGTCAACTGCAATTTTACGCTTGTTGACATACAGAAAAACTTTGTACTTCTTGATCGGGTACGCCGGTTCCGAAGTGAATGTCACGAGGACATCATTCGGGGTTTCATCAACCACTTTGATCCGGCTGGTGTTGGACAGATCTCCATTGTAAAGACCGTTGATATCGGTCCCCACGGTAACACCATAGGGGTTCGCCCCGACCATTTCAAACAGTTCATAAACCGTCACTTTATCGGTCGCCAAAGGAGCGCCGACTGAATGACAGAACTGGGGGGAGATGGTCAACAGGGGAATCAGGCCGGCAATGGTCATGAACTGTGGAACGATATGAATGTTCCCTTCATATGTCGCCACGTTGTCGACCGCTTCAGCAATGATCCCGTACTTTCCGGATCCGTCTGTTTTTTTGGCTTTCAGCACATCCCAGTTTGTGAAGGCTGAGAGCGCGGATCCGACCGCGGCCAGCTGATCGGGTGAAGGATCACGGCCATAAATCTTACGATGCATGGCGATCGCACCGTAAAGTTCGGTGACCAGGTTTCTGATGTCCTTTTCGTCACCGCCAACTGATGTAATGATATCGGGTATAACAGACCCATCCCGAAGTTGTGAAAAATCCTGATCGGATCCACGAGGGTTCAGTCCTTCGACCAGAAATCCGCTTACAACACTCTGAAATTCTGCCTGTTCTTGCTCGAACCGGCGCAGATCAGCTTCTCTTCCAGGAATATACATTTGACCTCCGTTTTGAGGATTAAGAATGAATTCTAAAAGTTAAAACGCCCAAACCGCCAAAGCGGAGCTTTTCGGGTCGAACTCTGCCCCTTCCGGATTTTCCAGGAGCCCTTTCTTGAATGAAAAACCGTTGTTATGTCCAGGATAGTCCGACATCCTGATCCCGGCATATGCTTTGGCCTCTTCGATCAATGCCAAAAAATCACCTTCAGACAACGGTTGCGTGTTGCCGTCTTCGGTTTTTCCAGTCAGAACTCTCATTGCTTCAGCTGAAAATTGATAGGGAGTATTCGCCAATGCTTGCAAAGCAATTTTTTCCCGCTCTTCCCGCGCTGAAATCAATGATCTCACCTGTTCCTGGATAATCCCTTCCCTGATTGCCGACTCATGGATTTCACGTTCCATGTCAGACAGCAGCATCCCGGAAATTTGCCAATCGGCACACATTTTGACAGCCTCTTCAATGACAAGTCCGTTCTCTTCAAACCGAGCAAACAGATCATCGAATTCACTGACTGATTCCTTAATGATTATGTCTTTTTTGGACTGCCGCACCATTCCGGGTTGATAGACATAATCAAACCGTAAATGGCGTTCCGCTTCTTGCGAAAATTGAGCCCCCAGAAAACTCTGCTGCCCTTTTCCACGCCAGCTGAAGTTCCCGACATCAGAGTCATGCAACGCCAGCACAGCTTTTCCTGTATCTGTTCGGTTGATAGCTTGCCTGTGCTCCACATCACCGGAAGTCGGATGAAATTTCAGGTAGATGGTTTTGTGGGAGGCCGGGTTATCGGGACGCTCAACAGGTTCCAGTTCTTTGTTGCTGTTATGCCCGAAAAATCCAACCATGACCCCGCGTTCAACACGTTCCTGAACAATATCGCCATTGATCAAAGAGTCCACGTTTCCCGCAATGTATTTACGATGATTCCCAAATTTCTTCCACCCGGAATCAAAGATATTAAAGGACGCATCGATCACTCGGAGCGGTCCCTTTCCTGTATCAGTGGACATTTATCATCTCAAAATAAGGGTTTAGTGCATCTTCAATGAAACTGACCTTCTCTTCAATTTTCATATCATTGAATTTATCTGCCTTTTCTTCAGTTCGGGGTGTCGGCTTACCGTTTATTTTGGTCAGCTCTTTAACCACCGGCTCTTCAAGATGCAGTATGTCAGTTGCAAGAATATTCAGAAGGACCTTTCTGTCGAATATTGGTCCTTCAACTTCAAATCCAAGCAGCAAGTTTATCAAACGTTCTCCAAAGTCCATGTTGCCAGACCGGACATCGTTCGCTTCCCGCTGTTTCGCGTCACTTACTGAATGAAATTTGGTTCTCCAGGGCTTCTGTTGCGGGGTATAGATTTTTCCCCATCGAAGTTTAACGTGTATGTCATACAGCCTCTCAAATCCGTTACGAAGTGCTTGTCGAAGCATGATCCCGAATGCGGTGGACAGGATTGATGTTCGAAGCCAGCCACCTTCTCCGAGACCACCAGCCATAAGATCAGAAAATCCCATTAGCGCAGGATCTACCCCAAGTGTCCCGCAAAGGATCTTGATGTAAGTCATCACATCCTGGATCCCTTCAATATTTATGTTTCCTTCAGCCTGGGAATAAGCAATTTGCCCTTTTCCATTGCCGTCATAGGGGAGTATCAATTTCCTTGCAACCTGGACCAGTCCCTCTTTAATCGACCGTTGATTCTCAGCATCATCCCGGGCCTGTAACATTTCAGTGAGTGTCCGGACCATTTGAGCTGCTTCCAGGGGGTCCTGGTTACTGACCGGGTAACTGATCAATGTCTCCCGTTGTGCGCTTTTTAACCGGGCAATCAATAGAGCCAGCAATGACTCTTCCACCATTTTCCAGGGAGTGTAGGCTTTCTGGAACAGTGACCGTCCATAATCACATGATTCACTCAATGTCGGTGGCGGGTTATCATCCAGGATATCGAAAACATAGTTTGGATCATTCGGATTAATTCGATATGGCTTAAACCCTGTTTTCATCTTGTGGCCGGGAGCCCTGAAAACAACAAACTGCCATGCCTCTAAAAGTGTCGGGTTCTTTCTCGGATCCTGAAAACCATGTGACCAGACGCCGGCATACTCGCCCAATACCTCAAAAATCTTAAACGATGCTGGATGGCATTCGGGACCTACCATCGACTTCTTTAAATCAATCCCCTTACTGTTAAAATATGGCCGGAATCCCCAGCATCCGTATTTTGCAACATTTGTCAGAATCTTTTTACTGTTCTCCTGCTGCCATTCATAGAACGTATTTTTAAGGTCCGTAACAATCGGATCGTTCTCATCTGTTTTGCCCTCGACCTGGACTGTATATCCTGCCTCTTCGTCATAAGTCAGTGAGTTGGATACATGGATCTGTAAAGCCTGGCCGCAAAGTGGGTCCTCTTCCATGAGGTCATATTCTGCATATTGCAGGAGCCGATCATCAGGCAGTCTTTTTAGCAGATCTTTTCCCGGTTCTTCATCCAGGATATCGGCATACTGAGAGAGTGCTGACAATGCTTGACTTAATTGCAGCATCCCATTCGAAGTGTGTTTTTCCTGGTCTCCAATCTCCCGGGAAAAAGGCGAAAGCTCTTTTAACCGTGTCAGAAAGCCTTTCTTTTTCTTTTCTTCTGCCATCAAATCCTTAAATTAGTGGTGCTTAATTCATTGTTTAACATCAAAAAAATAAATCCGAAAAGAAAAAAGTGTGGCAATTCTTTAAAAAAACATTGACACGGCATCTTTGAGATCACTGATTGTCCCTGCATTGTCGATAGCAGCGAGTTTTTGGCCTATCCCTGACTCAACAGCCTCTTCAATCTTCAACGGCAAACGTTTTCCGAAGGACTGCTCCAGGGTGTTTTTAAATTCTTTCAAAGAATAGGTTGAAACAGGTCCCAGCAGGTATTCCGTATCATGGTGTTCAAGAAACGCCTTGATAGCTTCCTCTTTTGTGGAAAACCCGAGCATGACCTTATCTTCATCATACGCATGGTTGCACTCAGAATGGATCTTCCCGCAATCAGGACAAACACCGTTTTTCCATTCCCGGACCACACTCAGCTTTTTTTGACGTATGACAAAAACCTTCTGAGACTTCCGTCCGAGTTTATGCACATAGCAATCAACGCAATCACCATCCTTGGCTTCCGTTGACCGAATATAACCATAGTCGTATTTCATTTTTGTGGACCATTCGTTTCCGTCTGCATCAGTCCCGGATCTGGTCGACCCACGTTGCCGCTCAACAGAGATATTCAGTCCCTGGAAACGATAAGAATCTTGTATTGTCGGAGCCTTTTTGGTTTTCTTGTTTACCCCCCTGCCGGTCTGTTCATCCTTCACATTTTTTTTTGTTGTTATTGCCTCTTGAATCAGTTTTGCATTATTACTGCCTCCAGCGGCACCATATTGAGAAATTATTGATTCCAATATGGTTGTATCCTCCCCTGATTTCAGCAAGTTCAAAAAGTTATCAAGAGCCATATTTATTGCTTCACGCTCTTTTCCTTCCGGGTATGGTTTATACCCACCATAGGTTGAGTTTTGTTTTGTTGAGTGAACCAGGTAGTCAGACTTGTTTCCTCCTGATGATATTTTATCTTGGATAGCACTTTCAAAAGCCCTAGCAAATAGTTCTTGGCTATTGGAATAGTATTTTCCAGATTTCCCGTTATCAAGTCGTGTGGCATCATCAACAAACTGACTTGGGACTCTCGTTGGGTGATTATGTATCCTTGTTGAGCTTATTTTAGAAAGCAATTCCAGCTTCTCGTTCAATGCTTTTACAAAAGGTTTTTGAAATTCTGAACTAGCTCTTTTACCTGTTTCAGCATCAACAAAATCATAAAGAAGAGATTCCCATGCACGTTTATGAGGTATCACCCATTCGTTGTAGTCGATAGGTTCATTGGCTTCTGGAAGTTTAAGAAGCACTTCGATTACATCTCTCTGAAACTCTCTATTAGACTCTGCATCCTTTGGAGCAAACGAGTAATCATTGAAAAGATACTCCATTTCACGATTTGGAATAATCATTTTCTGTATCTGGATCTTGATATATTCTTCTGTTGTCACATCCCTGAAGAATATAGAGTCTTTAAGTTGTCTTAACGCATCTGCCAGCTCAGACCTCATGTTTCCTGCATCACGATTTTGTGAAGCATATGGATTTGCAAGTCCATTGACCCCACTCAAATCGCCAAGCATATGATCAAAAGCATGGGCAAACTCATGAGCCAGGCTGCCTGCTCCATTTATTTTTGTGAGGTTGATTACTCGTCTAGCCGGTTCGTAATGCGCGGCAGCTTTGCTTTTTCCTCTTGCTCCAAAGGCAAAAGAAAGTCTGCCACCAAGGGAGAGTGCTTCTGCAGGAATCCCCATGGTCTGACTTAGATCTATCAAAGCATCATAGGCATGGTTTAACGACTGTTGCCGGTCCTGCTCTGTCAGCCAGTTACCAAATTCTCCCCCTCTGAATTTAAAAGTGCTCAACATATCCTCACCATTGACATTCTTTCCCTGTCGATGGTCAACACCAATTCTCTCAATGCTTTCCAATTGAGGCCGAACAGCTTTTGGGCCAGCCTTTTTTCGTTTTTTTATCTTCTCATCATATTGAAGCTTTAACCAGTTTTCAGCATCTTCTTTATTTTCAAATCCATCTCGAATTATATAGTTCCCTTTCGCGACAAACACTCCATTGGCACCCACACCAACGGAATCTGCGACAATCCGATACCCTTTAATCCATGGTTTTGCCTCTGGCCAACCGGTTTCATTAACCTTTCTCCGTGCCGCCTCAATATTGTATTTGGTAATTCTAAGGGCCCAGTAAAGCTTCCTCCGTTTTTTGTAATCCAGACATCCAATAAATGTATCATCCCGAGATAAACTGAACTGAGTACCATCTCCTTGGTCCGCAAATATTCTATCATCAAACCCAATAAGATCTTCTGGTTTATTAGCAAGTTCAGCATTGTCCCTGATTCTTTCAACCAACTCTATGTATTTATTGAAATAGTCTCTGGCTTGAGACTCTTTGCTCTTCGGTATCTCAACACTTACCGGAATTGCATCACGAATGCCTTTTATCAAAAAAGCTGTCACTGGATCTTTCCCTGAATCAATCAAGGCCTTATAGTCGATTTTCGTCCAAATATTATCCTTCTTCACAAATTCAAGTGCTTCCCGATCATTCAGATCAAAAAGATCTGCAGCCGTAAGATTATTCTCTTTCCAGCGGTCCTTTGCCGCACCACCAATCTTTTCGCCGAAGTCTTCAATCTTTGATTTGGGAGCCCTCTCAATCTTAAACCAGACATTCACGATTTCTATAATATCCGATATCGTCTTTGCCGGGTCAAGTTTACTGATCACATCGTTCAGCGTTTCCTTTCTTACCTTGATTTCTTCTTCAATAATCGGTTCATCAGGACTTACTTGTTCTGCTATCTCGTTTGCGGTTTCTTCTCTTGTTATCGATCGCATTACGCCGATATCCCTGCCAAGAAAATAGCCATCTTCCTTCGTTACATCAAATTCTTGCATTGCAGACTTGCCATTCACATCGATTATATCTCTTAGTAAACCTTTTTGAACCGCCGAATAATAAAAAGTATCATATTTGGACGTTAATTCGGGAACTCCAGTTGCAAAGATGTCCTGTGCTCCCGAAGTAACTGCGAATTGACGAATGACTGCCAACATCTTTTTTAGGGCTTTATCATTAACCGTGCCGCCATCACTATTTAGGTCAGTAACCATCTTCAATGGGACTTCCATGATGCCACGAACACCAGCAATCGAATGTGAAATAAGAGTAAACCAGCCATCCTTTTTGAGTTTCTTGCCAATCTCCAATACATCATCAGGGCTATGAATTCTCTCGCCAAGTAATGGATGTTCAATCGACGGTTTCAGAAGATCTTCATTATCTTGCTCAATGGTATGAGTTTCTGTATTTCCGTCTTTGCTGATAACTGTATATTCATGAGAATCGATTACAACATGCCCTTTGTACTGCCGTGGATATTTCTGCTCAAATCGAAGTGACAGAGTGATATCCTGAAATGATGGATTTGATCTTCCGCTTGGATGGTTGTGTAGAAGATAAAATCCATCCGCACCATGTTTGGATAATTGATTATGAAACCATTCGTCCTGTTCGCTTCTATCAACCGGAAATGCTTTCGCTACGCCGGGTAACCTGCATGACACTGAAGTATGCCCAACAATTTCTTTTCCCTTCAAGAAGATATACCTCAGTGTTTCATATCTGGGATCTCTGAAAATTTGTGTTATTCCGGCCAGTTCTTTGTTACTTTTCACTTTCTGACCGAGAATACTGGCGGTTTTGTTTTTAAGAAGCTCACTAGAGATTGCAAGGCCTTTCAAGACTGGGTGTTCTGTTAATTCGCGAGTAACCTGTTCAGTGATTTCCTTGTTCTTTTCTTCCGCCTCTTCTTTGGTTGGCCGTGTTGGGGTATCATCAATCACCTTTACCTCTTCACCCCGCAACATACCCTCAATAATTGGCAGGTGCTCTTTAGCAATTGCTATCCTTTTACGCCAATGGTCATTGCCTCTCTGAATGGCATCAATGCTTTTTTGAATACGTTCGATTTTCCCCTGTTTCTGCTCAAAAGTAATTTGGTAATTATTCTGGATATTAGATATCTTCCCTCTCAATTCCTGCTGTTTTTGCTCTTCTTCAGCGATCAGTCCAGGCAGTTCATCGAGATTTTTCTTTGTCCGTTCCAAACGCTTCCAATCCCAGGTGCGGTTTGTCTCTTCTCCTGGATAGGCGTATTCAACCTTGACCCTGTTTTCAAATTGCTTTTCTCTTTCAAGTGCTTCAGGACTGTTTATTTGGGCCTTAATTTTTTCAATGTGGTCTTTGCTTTCTTCACTTCTTATCCGTTCATCCTCTTCTTTTTGTTCCTTTGTTCTCAGGTCAACAGGGTCCTGTTGGGAATATTGAGAGTAGTGAGTTTCAATATACGATTTTATTGGTTCCGGGATCCCATTGGCAGGATCAATTTTTCCTTGCGCAAACATGCTCTCTAGTGCGCTTTTAATTGCCTGATAACCGCTATAATGCCATTTTTCTGGTAAGGCTTTCAGTTTGGCGATTAGATCTGATTTATTGCCGGATGTAGGTAGACCTGCAGACTTGGCAAATTCTTTTAATTCCGCGCCGCTCATTTTTTGCCAATCTTCATCTGTTTTACTTTCGATCCTGCGCTGCAGATCCTTAGATTTAATTAGGCGATCAATGAGGGACTGCTTGTTTCCGGATGTTGGTAAGCCGTTTGCCTGTAAAAGAGCTTTGAGTCTATGATTGTCTAATTTTGATAGGTTTTCCTGAGTATATTCGGCTCTTTGAAGCAATAGATTAACTGCCTGTGCTTTTTTTTTATCAACAGGCTTATTGACCGAAATCCAGACCTTCACAATACCAATAATGTCCTGAATAGTCGCTGCAGCATCGATCTTTGAAATCAAGTCTGACGGGGTTACGCTCTCTTCAATGGTCAGTGGTTTGCTCATATCTTGATTGACTTTTTGTGGTTTTTGTGAGATGGTTTTTTCATAGGCGGGCAGAACTACCGTCGATGTATCATCCGGTATATCCCGAATGTTGTCGGCTTGAACAAAGCCCGCCTCTTTCTGGTTTGTCTTCCTGTCAATCCTGTGAAAGTAATATCGATTTTTACTTCTTTTCTCCCCCTCAGCTCCCTTACTTTCGCGTTGCCTTATATGTCCCACAATAGAAACATCATAATTTTTTCCAGCAATTTTAATCCTTGCATCAAAATATATATACCAGGCGAACTTATTTTTCTTTGATTTTTTCTCTTCTTTAACAGGAGCATACCCGACAAACTTGGCATACTTTATTAACCATGGAAGTGCTATAATTGACTGAAACTTGGCGATTCTTGTTTCCTTCGGACCGCCTGCCTCACTGAGAGTTTTACCAATGCCGTCTTTATCCACCAAAATCATGATATTTTGGTGCTTATTTCGGTATGATTTGTTTTTAAAAAAAGTTCTCAGGTATTCTTTGGATGTTTTGCTGATGAGCTTTTCGTCGTTCGGGTCCCCGAGTTCATTTCCCTTTATTTCAGGAACCCCGTCTCTAACCTGAATATCAAAACAGGTTGTAATCCCTTCTTCAATAACCGCAGGTTGGTCATTATTGACAAGCCGTGAGAGTATTTTACGGGCATCCTTGTTTCTGGTGATAATCCGTATCAGTGCTTCGATATCTTCTGTGCTGGTATCGTCAATAGATTCCTGGACAACTGCTTTCCTTGCAGCTTCCAGCATTTTGTCTTTTTTATATTCCGCTTCACCGAAAACCGAAGCGAAACCACCCCCCATCTGGCTTTCCTGGACAGCGTTATTTGCTTGTTTGATGTACTCCAGGATGAAGTCTTTTACATTATCAGCTTTTCCGCGATGGCCAATTCCGGTTTTTTCAAGGGCCTTGAGCAGTTCGACAATAGCGGGATCGTTCCGCACATCTTGATCATCAAAAGTCACATAAGCCAGGGCATCTTCAACGGTCCTGCCTTTCTGACTTCTGATTGCTTCCAGTTCCAGGACTGCTTTGATGATATCGGACGATATATCCAGATCGAGACGGTCTATTCTGGCCAGATCATCACCTAATTTCGCCATTTCGGGAGCAGCCATTAAGAGCCCTTTGGTCAGCTTTTTCGATTCATCGTCCCCGCGTCTGACAAGCTTATCAATCAGAGTCGGGTCCCCGTATGCTCTCATAAAGACAGCTCGGGTTATTCGGTCGACCCCTTCATCTGTCAGCTGTCCATCTCTATTCTGCATCCTGCCTATTTCGGCCGGGTCATTTTCCAGGACATTCTGAAAGAAAGTAGATATGAAACCAATATTCCCGGTTCCTTCGATACGTCCGTCTTTTGTTGGGGATATCAGTTTGAGCATATCAGTTGAGATCTCACTGGCATCTTCAACCGCGACTTCTTGAGCGGAAGGGGCTTGAATGGAAGGTTTATTTGCCTGTTTGACAAACTTCGTGAGATCTTCACTGGACATTTCTTTGATAACATTCCTGATAAGCCGTGGGCATTTCATGCCAGCAATGTCTTCTGGATCTATCCCGAAATTTCGGGCTTCTTTTTCCAGCCATTCAAAGTATTTGTCGTTTGACTCATTTTGTGTGGAACATGCCAGCCCGAGACTTATTGTCCTGCCATTTCCAGACAGCACAACATACTTCCCGGGTTTCAGTTTAGCATTGGTAACCGGAGCTCCATCGGAAGCGAAAGGGTTGGCTCCCAATAGTCTCGGCCGGATATTTTTGGACATCTGGTCGGCCTGGTACTGGGAGACATGGCTTGACCGGTCCCGGTTCTGCAGCTTGGCTTTCATCCTGTCCCGGGAAGTGTTCTGAAAGTTGTCAGGGAATTCCTTATTCCGGATCCCTTGCGCATTATGGGAAGCAACTAACAACTTTTGAGGCACAACCAAATACTGAACCTCAACCTCCATTCCCCGGGCGGTTTCAATGATGGTTGTGTTGCCTTTTAAAACTGATGAATCTGATTGTTTAAGAAATGACCTTACAACAATTGTAATTAGCTCTGTGAGCGATCGAGCGGAGTCGATTTCTTCAGATAAATCGATATTATCAATTCGTTCTTCAATTATACTTTCATTGACTTTTTTGTCTTTTTGTGAGATGCTCTTATTTGTAGTAGGTGCTGGTGCTGGATCGGTATCCTTGAGAGAGGAACCCCCAGCTTTGAATCCAGAGCCTACTACACTATCCATCCTTTGAAAATAGTAACGATGCTTCTTATTGGTGTGTTCAGTCACCGTCACCTTTGCTTGGTGAGACTCCCCCTTGATATTCATTCACATCCCTGTGTTAAGCTGAAACCTGGTCAACCTCCACCATGTCTTCGAGAATATTGATTTTGTCTTCTTTAACAGGAGCTTGCTCATCTTCGTGAAACTCGATCGAAACATCTTCCTTAATTTCGTCCGGTTCAGCAGACTGATAAATCTCTCCTGTTTCAATTCGATCAAAGAGATTGAATTCTATCGCCTGTTGAGCTGTCAGCCAGCGATCTGTTGACGGCATCAATTCCTTTTTGACTTTGGCTTCAGTCAGACCGGTGCAGAGCTTATAGTGATCCATCAACCTTCGTCCCAGATTTTGTACCTCAACCGCGGTTGCATTCATGGACGCTTCATTTCCGCGCATACCCCATGAAAACTGATGTGAAAGTACACTTGTGTTCGGAAAAATGGTTCTGTGCCCTTTGGTTCCAGACATGGCTATGAGTAGACCGGCACTCTTGACTTTCCCCATTGCGGTTGTATGAATGGGAATAGCAGACGTATTGGCAACGTCAATGAATGCGAAAGCAGCTTCGACGGATCCCCCATTGGACGCGACGATAATCTTGATCTCTTTGAGACGGTCTTCCGGTTTCAGTGTATTCTGTTTCATGATTTCCTGAATTATCGGGAAGACACTCTCATCGGAGATATCCTGGTTCAGAAAATAGATTCCTTTTTCTGCCAATGAAGGATTTGGTCTGGGAATGATCGGGGGACGGATCGGCAACAGGATATTTGCCCGGGGCATGTCCCCAACATCTTCCTGGATAGTTTTTTCTTTCAGTACCAGGCTTTTTTCAGGGATGCTTCTCAGGTCAATCCTGTCTTCATCGGAAGACGATTTATACCGTTCTTCCCGGGGCTTGAAACCGTCAATATTTTCTTCATCCAAGTCAAGATCGTAGAACACCTCACCATCTTTAAACCGGACTGCTTTGGTGACAAAATATAGCTCTACTTCCTGTCCCATTTCGTATTTGTCTTTATACTGATCCTCATCCGGGAAGGTTAATTCCACATGCTGTTGCCTTTCTTTTCCGTCAATGTAGTAACGGACCTCAACAGCAAATTCAATATTCGAATCACTACCTTCTCTGGCCAGCCCATCACCGTATCTGGTCTTTACAACACCTTTAAAAACAAACCGGTCATCTTCATTGAACTTCGACCTGTAGACCCCTTCGACGATCTCACCAGCCTGGTTGTCAGAATGGAAACACTCTTGCTGGACAATGGCTGGATCCAGGTCAAGTTTCCGACCCAATGAAGAAATATTCTCTTCAATCACATCGGTATGGCTTTTTTGTGCCGGTTTTCCTTTAAACAGATTCAGAAAACCGTCGATAATGGGATCTACATCAACCCCTTCCTGGATAACGGAATGCTTAACCATGTACGCCTTAACCGGTTCCTTGATCATTGCGATCGCCTTTGGCTCATCATTGCCGGCAGCAATCAGTTCGTCATAGATCTGTTGCAGGACTTCAGCCACGTTTGACTCATTCAGTTCAATGGTACCGTCCACCAGCTTGTCAAACATCGGGGTTTCAGCTGCCGGATTTTCGTCTTTGACTCCCTGGCCCAATTTGATCAGGTTTTCACGGATCTGTTTTTGCACCGCAAACTTTTCCCGGACTGACATGGAAGCCTCTTTCAAATTTTCCAGACCTTTCCGGATTTCCTTTTGCAGTGCAAACTTTTCTCTTGGATTCATATTGTTCCTTTAGCCTACGGTTGCGAGTTTGGAGAGCAGTTCAGTGTAGTAATCGCTGACCTTTTCAAGCAGATCAGGATCCTTTTCTTCCAGCTCATCCATGATATGTTCAAACTCCCGTTCCAATTCCTTCGGGTCATCGTCATATTCCCCAGCAAGTATTGCGTTGGCGGTTTCTACCGCTGCAGTTGGACCTTCCGATTCCGGTTCAGCATTCGGCAGATCCGGTTCAGCATTCGGCAGATCCGGTTCATTTCCTGTATCATCAGCAGACGGTCCCGGAACGTCTTCACCGGTTCCATCGTCTTCAGGCAATGTGCTTTCAAATTGGGTCCACGCATCCTGCCAGTTTGAAAATGTTTTTCCGGTTGTCAATTCCTGGAGTACCCAATCCCGCCATCCCTGAGTAATGGACTGTTGTTCTGAATAGTCCTTTATACCTGTCAGACCGGAAAAGGTACCACTGGACACGGTTGTCAATTCATTCGCCTGTTGGGAAAAATCAGGGGCGGCTGGCCCGGTCGCTTTTTCAGCTTCATCGGTCTTGGCTTTCATCTGGGCTTCCCGTTCAGATTTTGCCATGGCAATCTGATCATTGAGATTGGCAATGCTGACCTGCTTTTCTTCGATCTGACCTTGCATGGTGTTGACGGCTTCCAGCAAACCATCATTTTCAAGCTGTTTCATCTTGATCTCAGTGTCCAGGGCCTCGACTTTCAGAGCCAGGTCTTCATTGGCTGCAGTCTGAGCTTCCAGGGCGGCTTGATTTTCCTCATTGGTTTTCTGCCGGGCAACAAATTTATCATGGTTCTTTTCCAGCAGTTGCATCATTTTCATGGAGAACTTCTGGGTCGTTAGCCCTTCCCGATCAGCGAAAAGATGGGTAACGTCCCGGCCGTTGAGCGTATGCGCATAGGACACCAGTTCGTCTTCCACATCAAAAGATCGGGCTTCCCCATTGGGGGAATGAAACAGGACCTTGACCGATTGACCGTCCGAAAAATCGTACTGTACCGCAACATAGGCAAACAGTTTGTTTTTCCGGGGTTTCAGTTCTTCCGGTTTCGTATGTCCAACCAGGGTGATCTCCGAGTTCCCGAGCGCTTCCGACATTTTCTTTCCAAGGTTTTGAATCCCCCTTTTCAGAGCTGCATAGCTCTTAAACGAGATTGCTTCCTGGATAATGCTGGTGCAGTTAATCACCCCGGGGTTGTAATGTTCATTGAATTCATGCAATGACATTGGCTGGCAGAGCAGGTTTTCTTGCTCCTGGGTTCGCACCAGAGAACCGTATGCTTCATAAAGTTCCTGAGCGGTGTAACCATCAGAGGGAGCGACCCCGAGCTCCCCTATCAAGATTCTAATCTTTTTCATTTCTATGCCGATTTAAGGGTTGCGAGTTCGTGCTTGAGGG
Source organism: bacterium (assembly GCA_018830885.1). GTDB lineage: Bacteria > SAR324 > SAR324 > XYD2-FULL-50-16 > XYD2-FULL-50-16 > JAHJRI01. The sequence goes on from JAHJRI010000448.1 coordinate 15,335, forward strand.
ACGCTTCTGTATCTGTCAGACTTGACAGCTTCTTTTCCAGCTGAGCGTGGGTTTTAACCAGATCCTTGTTATCTGACCGCTCTTCCTGGATCCGCGCCTGTGAGATCCCGAGCAACGTTGTCAGCTCTTCCTGCTTGGCCATTACAGCTTTCAACTTCGCGGCCGTACTTGTCGGTCCTTTGGCCGGTACATCCGGTTTCAGTTCCGCTTGGCTGGCTGCTAAAAGCTTTTTCCGGTCCATTTCCGGTTTGTCTTCGGACGGCGCCAGCTTTGCCAGAAAATCAACAATCTTGTCCAGAGCCTTTGCCGTGTGAGGACCGCTTGCTTTGGATGCCGTGAGCGGAATTTTCTTTCCATCAATTTTGGCCAAGAAAACCTGTCCCATGGTGTCTTCGATCGAAGCATTGCCTTTGGCCTCAAATGCAAAAAGCATCTCAAGTTTCTGGCCATTCTCGAATTCAAAAACGACCCTTTTTGTCGGCATTCCGTCCTTCTTTCGAACCTTGTCATCTGCCTGGGTATCCGTGACTTTATATCCCTTCCGTTCAAAGAATTTTGCGACAACATTGAGTCCATTGGCATTAAACCTGTTGTAAGGGACGATCACGGCCTCTTCAATGATTCCGTTCGCCGGTTCCCGCTTTTCTTCCTCTTCTATCTGTTTCCAGACAAGTCCAAGTATTCCCATGATTACCTCTTAATTTACATGATAAAATTACTAAATTGGCGCAGATTCTTTAAATCAAAATAGCCTTTATTCGGTCGACAAGTCCTTTTAAAGACACTTCTGCATTTTGAGTCCATCGAGATAAAACAAGTGGATCTTCTATATCCGGAAGAATTTCCAGAATCTTCGTCCTCCACTGGTCCGACATTTCAAAGGGGTAGAATATATGATCGCATTCAGGGCATTGAAAAGAATGGTTGTAACCAGTAACCGCCCAACTGATACCACATTTCGGGCAGGTTACTTTATGTGCCGCCATATTGGAACCCGATGTATATGCATGTCCGGCGTGGCTATCCCCGCCCTGCATCAAGTGACTGTGATCGTGGGAACTCACGACAGTGTGATGACGTTGCGTATTATCTTTCATGATTGGGTACCTGTTTGAAAAAGGTTCATTTTAATTTAACTGAGCAAGAGCTTGAACTTCGGCATCTGATCCTGTTTGATAAATATTTGAATTTCCCAAACTGGAAATTTCCCCGATTACTTTTTGACCGTCTGCGAGTCTCGTCCCGCAAAAGATCACTCCGCCAGAACCATTGGGAACCATCTTTGAAACCGTGAACTCTCCAGTTGATAAAGTAGTCGTTGAGTTTGTAACCGAGAAATTTGCTCCTGAAGCATCCCCGAAAACACAAGCCATTTTCGCGGCGGGTACTGATCTCGTCAACTTGACAACTACTGGGTTTCCGCTTGTGTTATTGCCTGATAAATAAAAACTGCTCAAATCTGCGGTTGCCGCAACCAATGACGATATTCCAATCGAGTCATATTCTATTGAACTGACTGCGGCGGTTGAACTTGTGTAAACCTCGATAAATTCTTTTTTCCCGCTTCCATTCAAATAGTCAGGCTTTGAAATTAAAACACTGTTTCCAGTTGCCAGTTTAAAGACGTTTTCCGGTGCCGGGATATTCAACGCGGTATCAGCGACCCAATCATCGAAAGTAACCGTTGAACCGTCACCTGATACATTAATTTGAACAATATCGCTTTGTCCGAAAGTCGAACTATATTTGTAATAGTAAAGTTTCCCATCCGAGCCTTTCCAGAATACGAGAGCCTGATTTTCAACATCGACCGGGACTGTATAAACCGCCCCTGTTACGGTCACTATTTTTTTTAGATAATCACCCCCCCCGTAAGTATTACCTTGATAAAGAACATTTCCGGCTGAATCAACATCAAAACAAATAACGTGATCAGTCTCGGGAGTGACCTTTGCAAAGACTTTTGATTCAGTATCAAATTTATAAACTTTTCGCCCGGTCGTTGTCTCTGTGATATAAAATAGCTTTCCCCCCGCTGAACGAAAAATTTCAGCATCTTTGTAATAATTCGGCGGGATTAAAGGCGACCCATATTCTTTTATACTGACTGCTTCTCCGGTTGAGTTATTTACGAGGAAAACATCGGAAGCGTTCGGCAAAGCGAGATCAATGCTCGCGTAAAAGCTGACATTTCCTATAAAATAAACGACCGAATAATCAGCATTTACACTGTATACAGCCGCAGCAGGGTATGTTGTTGTAACTGCATCCCCGCTCGCATCTGTAAAACTGACTTCCAAATAATACCCATCATCAGATATTTTAAAAAGACTTGTTGTATCCCCTGTTGCCGCAATCGCAACCATGTTGATATACCGAAGGGGGTTAAACCAAGCATAATTTGCAACGTTCGCAGCCGACTTGCTCGCAATTACTGCACTTTTCGCCCCCGTTAAATCAATTTTTGCAAGCGGTCCAGGAGTTGTTGTCGTTGGCGTTGTAGGCGTTGTCGTTGTTGTCGTGTCTGTCGTTGTTGTTGTTCCGCTGTCGTCATTTTCATCAGCACACCCGATCATTAGAAAAAAAGAGATCAGGATTACAAATATTTGAAATTTCCTTTTCATTTTTCTCCTTTGGTTTTAATTTTCCGCTCTGATATCTGCTTTGCCTTGACTTTCCTTTCTTACATTCTCAGCCTCGATCTTAAACCATCCATCAGAAAACGAGATCATTTGAAAGTTTTTGACGTTAATAAACGCACGCCTTTCGTCCTCGAAAATGATAATCATCATCCCTTCCGGGGTGCTTAAGGGTTGCCCAACCTGGTCTATTTTTGCCATAAAACTATGGCCTTTAACTTTCTTTAATGTTTTTGCAAACCAGAAACGCCGGTGCAATTTTATATCATATGTCATTAGCAATCCTCGAAGTCTCTGAAAAGTTCAATGTTTGATGTTAGCCACAAATAAGCCAGCGACAGAATATTCGCCCCCTCCGGATTCATATTGTCGACGTCAAATGGGTTTTGAAATTCGGTATCGACTACCATCCCGATTGATTGCTGAACTTCCTCACCGTCGATTTCAACCGTTTGGAACCCTTCTTTTGTGCGCTTTTCAGGGATCAAATAAGAAAACTGATTTTCAAAAATCATCGAATTTTCATCCTCTGAGTCTTTGACAAAAAGGGCAATGTCAAGTTTGTGTTCTAACCCAAATCGTTGTCTCGTCGGGTCTTTGACATACCCAAAATAAGTAATAACCGCATAATAATATTTTGATCCGCTTGAAAAATTCTTTTTTAGTGCCATTTTATTTGATCCTCAAGAAATATTTAACTTTGAAATATTTTGGGAGTGAACTTGTACTCGTAGGAACTGAACCTGACCCAATTGCATGATTGTGGCTTGCGGAAACGCCGCCAGAAGTCGGGGAACCGATAGACGTTGAGTGAGTATGACCAGGAGATCGCCCATAGGTTGACGCCTGTTGTCCTTGAACTGGACCTGCATAAGATGCTATTACTCCACCCCAACCTGTTGTATTATTAACGCCTATACTAACCGCATGCGAATGGTCGGCAGATTCTGTACCAGAACCCGGAGTCCCGATGCCAGTAGTATGCGAATGATCTGCTGACTGATTGCCGCATCCATGTGTGTGATCGATTAAAAAATTCGACCCGCCAGTTCCCGCCGCTGATCCACCCATCAAAAAACGGTCATCTGTTAATGGTGGAACTGCTATATCAGCTGATTCTGAACCATCTGAATATTTAAAACGGAAGGTTCCAACTCCGTCGCAATACTTCCAAAATGCAGCATTAATGACCTTTGATATATCAACATCAGGATGAAGGGAAATTAACGACCCAATAGGAACTTGTTGATAATAAGCATCGTTTTCTTTTGCTGGTTTAGCAGTTTGTATACCGTGATTTTTATTGCTTGATTGATCGATCCATTTATCACCTTCAATTCCTACTGATTCGGGAGAAAAATATAGCATGCAGCCGATCTGCTTGATGGACAGATCATCGAGATATATTCCACCATTCCCTGCAACATTGGCCTCTTGAAACACCAGGAATTTAGTATCTTCTGAATGGATGAATTCAATTTCTTTCTCCTGAAAATCAATTTCCGTATTTACAATAGTATCCTGGACATTTCCCCCCAGGTTTGTGTCGCCAAATTCAACGGCCCAATCGTCTCCAGTACCGTGATGACGCCATTTGAATGTCAGTCGATATTTTTTGCCATGAATAAGTCCCCAATCAGTCTCAATATCTTTATAGATTCTAGCGTAAGAAGCTGGTGTTGGATTAGCATTGATTTCGAAAGCGTAAGAGCCTTCAGCAACAGTTGCAGATTGTGATTGAAAAACGGCACTTCCTTCAATTCCTGCACTGGTCCATCCAGTCGTTGCATCTGATTCTGTTGCGTTATCGGCAATCGCATTACTGTCTGTATTCAGTTCTGCATTTTTCCCATAGAAATCAGAAAAAGCCAGTGCCCTGAGAATGTTTGAAGAAAGTTCTTCTGATTCTGCAGCAGTAAATAAACGGTTCCACATTCGAACCTGGTGCAATTCTCCACAAAATCTATTGTTCCCAGCATTATCTCTGCCCAGGTAAAGATTTTCTGTGCTTGTTAATGTATTGGACGGACAGGCTTTGGTATCATCCTGGATAATTCCATCCAACATAATTGAGATGTTTCCTGACCTGTCGCACTGAGGAATAGCAATGTGTATATTGCCGTCATTAACTATCTCATTCGAGGTAATTGCGACCGCCGCTCCATCATCTTGCAGCTCAAAAACAAGCCTATTATCAGTATTGACATAAACGCATACTCTTTCTGACCCTTCCCCTTTATTTAAGATGTACCCCGCCCCTGATGAATAATTTTTGCTGGTTCTAAAAACTAATTCGATCCCGGCGTCTTCGGTACCAAAATTCAGACTTGGATTATCGGGAATACTGATTTCTGAATCTATCCCATTGAGAAAAATAAAGTTGCCAACATTTTGCTCAATTAGGGACTTTGAACCTTTAACACTTTTATTGTTAAGGTGGACATCATCTCTGAACAACAGTTTTCCGTTATGGACAATATAGCCGGTTCCAGTAAAATCCAGATCAACATTGATTGAGTTAATAACCAATCCAACTGCCCGGCCAGATATAACAACTGTTCCATTTTCACATCTGATATGACCGCTGATCTCACCCGAAAAAGTGAGCGTATATCCCCCCAATGGAACTGATGCGTCTGGTAATTCCATTTCCAGATTTATTTTGTCATCAGTTTTCGTGATATCAGAAGATAAAGCATCAACGTTTTTCAAGAAGAGCACCCTTTTGTTTTCGATATTGAGAGAACTAAATTCAGACATCAAATATCCGGCCTTTCCGTTTGCTTTGTCAGTAACATCACCGACTAGAACTTTAGGGAGCAATATCTCTGCAGCAACCGGAATATTAAAAGGGTTTGGGTTTTCAGTTATTGAGGTTATTGGGTTTAAATTATTGAACACCAAATAGGCAACCACTTCCCATTTCTGACCGTTGTAAAATGCCTGTGGGTGACAATTAATAATGGCAATTATCTCTTCATTTTCATCCAGAATATAGAATTTATTTGCCTCCCCGCCGATATTGTACTCATCTATCCCCTTTTCCAGAACAATCTTCACTCTGGTAGGGTTTATTCCATTTGCAAGCTCTCTTGATATTTGGCCAGGCTTAAATGTGCATTTAAAACTAAGATCTCCGATTCTATCAGATATTGTATTTTCTGTCGGATCCGGATTTTCAACACCATCAAATTTGTCCCCATCCCATATGATAATAGATGGATCATAGGCCGGCACGAAATAACTGATTGCTGGTATCTGAGCCCCCAATGCCAATGCCGAAGACTCGATATTCTCCCCATTTGTGGTTCTTGTTGCTAATGCAGCATCACCTTGAGCCATGAATTTGCCTTATTGTTATTGGTTAAACAGTTCTTGCCACAATATATTTATAGTTTTGAATAGCCATGCTCATTCCTGTTATCATGGACTCACAATATAAAATGAAGTTAAGACCTTCAAAAACAATATGTGTTGGCCTTACATTTTCTTCAAAATATCTTTCAATGACTGTTTTTATCTCTACTTCATCCCAATTACTACTAATAACTTCACCATAATTAATGCTTAAAAACATGTGTGAAGACAAAAAGTAATCACTGAGATTTACTCCCATAGCATCCAATTTGTCTTTTGAATAAAACACTGTCCCATAGGGAATGGTGTCAGTATCTTTCGGGCAATACAATCGATCAAATTTGATCTCTTTGGTTGATATTTTAATTCTTTGCAGTAGCGCTTCTAGGGCCCACTCATTATTTTTATTATTGATTTCGTTCTTTTTCCAGAATATTGAAAGTTCTTTTGCCAGGTCATCGGACGCATAGTCAAAGTAGGCTGTCAACTCTTCCAGCATTAAAGACAGATCCTCTTCAGATGCCGTAAAAACTGATCTTAAATCTCTAAGCCTTTGTAGAGGCGGAGTGACCCGGGATTCCCAATATTCGTCAATTGCTTCAAAAAGCTCTTTCTGTCGAACACTGTTCAAGATAGCAGGTGGCAATCTGTCTTTTAGTTCTTCCATCAGATATTTGAGATATAACCAAGTTCGGTACCGCCATCATCATCCCCGAATGTGATAGCATCCAGGTAAACGTATTTATCAAAAAATGAGGCTTCGACGGTTCCTGAAAGCGTTACCTTGAAATAGGGCTTATTTTTCCGATTTAAATGCGGTTGCGTATCCCTGAAATATTCCGTTGCCTGGATAATAGCATAAATGTCGGATACGTTCAGCTTACCATTCACGTTTTTATAAAGCCCAAATTTTCCCATCAATAGAGTTGTCAAGGCACTACCAACGCTCGATGCAACATACGTTCGATCTATTTTCCCCTGAATATCGATCTGAAAAGTATCCTTTATAAGATCGACATTTTCAGGATCTACATTCATTGGCTTGATGATATTATTTAGAAGATCAACAATATCGCTTGCGAATTCTGCCGTATTTTCTTCATTTTCGATTAAAAAAGCGAAAAATATTTTATTGATGTAATCCAGGTTGTATCCATATTCACTTTTTTGTTCTCTTTCTCCCCAGACTTTGAGATAAACCAATTCTGGAAAGGCTTTCTGAACAATAAATTCATAGTCAGAATTTCTTGCGGTAACAGTCCCCTGTTGAATTTGAGACAATGTATGCTTTCTAATTAGTTCGATTTCTTCTTGTGGTTGTCCCTTTCTGACATAGTTTCCAGTTGTGAAGGTCAGTTGAGCTGGATTCCCTGAATAGTCAAAGATACTGACAAGTGAAGTTAGTTTTTGGTCCGCGATAATGAATACTCGGTCCCCTTTTGTATGCCAAACAGTAATTTCCAATTCTGACCCGACTTCTGGCATCATGCCCGTATCGCCATTCCCCAGTCTAATTGCTAATTCGTCAGAGACCTTGTAGATCGTATGATAAACTTTTGAGTCTGAATCCGCATTTCTGAAGTTTTGCCTGTTTTCCCAGGTAGAACCGTTTATTTTTACAGTGAACTCGACAGGGGTAAAAATTCCTTGTTCATCAACTCCCCCAATAGTAAATTCTTCAAAAATTTGACCGGTTGTTATGTACGTGATTGTCTCTTTCCATAATTGCTGAGCATTAATCGTTGTCGATTCACCACTTACTAGTGTTGCGTTGTTATTTAATACAAGTTTTACCTGTTCTTCTGTCGTCAATTCATGCCGGTAAGGAATAAAACACGTTGCGGGTCCAGCGTTCTTAACTAAGGTTTGGAGTTCAAAAGGTACCGGCATTGCTGGAATATAGTTTTCCATCTCGGCCCGGGCCACAATCGATTCCCTTTTCTGGGCCAGCTGGAGAAACCGCTCCTGGTGCAATCGTTCCGCTTCAAATATGTTCGCAGCTCCTTTCTGACCAACATATGAGGTTATTATTTCCTCAAAAACACTGCCGGCCAGCCCTGCCATGGTTGGCTTGGTTCTTAATATGTTCCGGAAAGCGTTGATTTCTTCAAGTTCTGTTGTCATGCTGCTTTACGGTCAATGATATCTTCATTAAATAAGCCAGGTTTCCCGGTAAGGAGACTCTGATATAAAACGGTCAATCGAGTGTATTTGTCTGTTGAGGTAGCAGACTTACAATTAATCCTGAAAATCTTAATGGGTACCTGATTCGGAAGATCTTCAGCTATTTCCATTTCCAATAACGTAAAGGTCAGTTGAGACGGTGGCCGGAAATGAAAAAAGTGGAGCTGATTTCCTTTCCATGGTTTTCCCCAAAAATCACCTTTCTTAATACTGGCCCAAAACCGGATCCGCTCATTGATCGCGGCCTCATCTTTGTGGATGATGATTCCTGAGACATTGGATTTTAAAAGCATGTCAGGTTCTAATACTTCCATCAAAGCCCCATAAAACTTGATAGTTTCTCGATCCCGGCATCGCTGCCAAACAGACCGAAAACAACACTGTATGGTTGAGATCCCCACGCAACAGGATAATCGGCCATTAACCCGGTCTTGATTGATTCAATCGTATTGCTGTCTTTTGGAAAAACCTGATAATGCACCCCGGATCCTTCCAGGTTGAAAATAAAGCTGGCCAGGTAAGCATCTATCAGGTCGACAATATCAATCAATTCCTGCAACTGAGAGTCGATAAAAGCCATGATATCATCCAGACTGCCTGATGCGGATATGATCGCCTGTTTTGCTCCCAGGGCATACCTTTTAATCCTTTCGAGCATTGCATTATAAGTTGGAAACAGCTCGGCCTGAGTGACTCCGAAGAAATCCAAACCTGATGATAGTTTGACTTCCGGCTTGACCCCGGTATCGATTGTCTGCCATCTCTTTTCGAGCTGTTTCCCGAGTGCTTTCAGATCTTCCAGGGAGAAGAAATTTCCAAGTGCATTGAGTAGGGGATAGAAGCCTTCAAACCCGATGCAAGCTCCTACTATTACAATTCCACCCCAATTCCCTACCCCTGTTGGTCGCTTCAGGTCGCCTTCATCATCAAAAGCCTGGTTGACTTGAATAAGAGCGGAAGATGGGGATAGCATCATGGAATATAAAACCCTGTCGTATTTAGCGACTATCCCTTCCGCATACGGATGAGCGATTATTCCAGACAATCCACCGACCTGCAGCGCTTCGATATCTGCTAAGATTTCATCCATTGTGGCTTCCAGAGCCAGCAATTGCGCATTGGGTCCATCGGCTAAAACCTTCGCCAATGCTGCTTGCGCCTTCGCGTAATTCAGCATTGTTTCGAGACCGGATTGCAGCGTCTCAAACAGCGTTTTTATTGCCGTTACTGTTCCTGGTGGTGTTATTGCGAACTCGCTCCAAGCCATTCCGCGCTTCCTTTATCTGCTCTTTAAATTCAGCTAATTTTTTCCGTAAATCAGCCACCCCTTTGTGAGTAAGCGGCCGGTCTTTTGATGATATCCAGGTCATTATTTCATGAGTGCCGCAAGTTGAGTTTTCCAAGCTGTTAAAGCAGCCACATTTGCCCCAATTCCGTATCCAGGTGAGACAGTTATAAGACTTATCTCATCAATAATACCATCGATTATCAGTTTTAAATTGGCGGTTGTGTTTTTCATTTCAAACAAGCCGGTCGGATCCAGCAACAGGCTGGCCATTGGTACCCCGGATATATGCAGTTCAGCTCCCCATGCCTTCAGCGGGTCCGTTGTTGTATTTTGATCGATCGATTGGAGGATTGACCCACTGGAAGAAAAGCTTTGTTTTCCCTGTGTTGTTACTGAAAAATCGGTATCGGAAAGAAGTTGAACCGCTTTCCCGACAATCTTTGCCAGACCTTTGCTGGTGACAGAAAAACTACTGGTTTCCAGAATCCAGGTATTTATTTTCTGTTCCAGTTCCGGAAATTCAAAACCGATTTTTTTGGAAGAAATCAATACTAATTCAGCTGCCTTAATCACAAGTTTTTTAGCAGCTCGAATAAAACCGTTTTGAGCAGTGAAAAGGTCCAGGTATCCGTTTTCGGTAATTTCAAACCGGGATCCGGTCTTTAAATGGGTAACGGTTAAGGCTCCGTTTTGAACCCTGAACGAAAACCCTTCTTTCGTGAATGCTGCAGACCGACTGAATACACTGTCTTTGGTCTCTTCATAGTCCGGATCCACGTTACCATCATCACCTTTTGGATATTTGAATAGACCATCCAGGGAGCGGGGGCCGTCAAACGCATCGTGTGGCATATTCGGTAAACCGTCCGGACAAAGGTGACACCCGCCAGTGATTCGCGGCCGGCGTGTATCTTCATTTCCCTTTTCATCCCGGTATGGAAAATCAACCCAGACATAATGGCCGACTCTTACAGGATGGAAAGCCCCCTCATTAAAACCTGCCCCTGGCGGCAGTTTAAATTCAGCCCATGGCAGATCGCTATCTGGGACCAATCCTTCGGGGAACATTTCAAACACCCGGACCTGAACAAAGTTTCGTTTGTCCGGATCGGTAATGTTGGTCACTTTGGCTTGGTATTCTTTCATCTGCTTGGCAAGTATTGAAGCGGATTGACATGTTTTTTATTCACCCGGACCTCAAAGTGAAGATGGATCCCGGTCGACCTTCCAGAAGCGCCCATTTTTGAGATTTTCTGTCCCTGCTTGACTCTCATTCCCCTCTTCACATAGATACGAGAATTATGGCCGTATACCGTCCGGAATCCATCTCCATGATCGATAACGACTGCCTTCCCGAGTGCTTTTTTATTGCCGATAAAAACAATCTCACCGGATTCGGCCGCTCGAACAATGTTTCCCTTACTGTCTGTGATATCGATCCCGGTATGAAATTGACCATAACGTCCACCATATCTGGAAGATATCTTACCCATTGAAGGCCAGACTAAACTAAAAGCAAAAACGTTGTGAACAAAAAAAATAAGAATAATTAATAGGCCCCAAAACCTCAATTAAATGACTCCTGTAATAGTAGTTCTGAAGTCCTTCTGTTCGTGGTGTTCAACCTCTCCCAACAGCACTCTGTCCGGATAGCTTTCATCAATCGGCCGGTCAGCGATCCCGGAGTGCCAGGTCAACTTGATTGGGGATCCAATTGTCATGGTACCTTCACCTTTTGACCGAAATGTTACAACCGGTGTCAGCCGTTTCGTGATGTTGTTCAGCTTCCCCACGGTGTCGCAACAGTGCATTTTCGGCGGGTACCCTGTAGCGACTGTCGATTTAATCAGACCCCTTTCAATATGCCATCCAATGTAGTTCCTTTTTTGTTCTTCATTGACAAATTCATGATCTATCAGCCGCGGTTGAGCGATCTCATATCGAGCCGATTTGTTCCAATATTCGTAGTTTGCAATATCAGCTTGCTTGAATAGATCTTCTTTCGTCTTGAAAACCAGCTTTCCCCGGGAAATGAAAAATACAGCGCCGTTCTCCTTTGCCATCCTTGCCAGTAATTCGAATCGCCTCCGATTGGGTAAGTGATAGGTATTGTTTGTCTGGAACTGACCGCATTCAATTTGCAGTTTCGGGACCAGGGCTCCCAAGATTGAAGCAATCGGTTTTCGGGAAAAGATCTTATAATCCTTTTGGGATAACCAGTAAGCGCTTTCTTCCAAACACTCGATAACCATGATATTCGGGTTTTTATCAGGATGAAAATCTAAAACGATAACGGTCATCAGCTCACCCTTATCATCTTCATCGTAGTAGTCCATGAACCTTATTTTCAGTTCATCGAACTTTTTCAACCCGATATCCTCAAGCAGAAAATTGTGAGGATTCAGTATCCGGAGTATCAGAAACGGCGCCAGGGCATTAACCTTTAAAGTCAGTGTTGCCGACTTCAATAGATCAAGTTCCAGATCCTCACCGTTATGCGATAACTGTTGAGTGTATAGATATTCGTTTTTCAAACCTGGATTCCTTTACGATCTTTTTCCCTTCTGCAAAAATGGCGAACCCGACAACAACGATAAATGCGCCAATGAAGAATTTAATCAACAGCAGATATGCCTGGTTCCGGATTGGAGTCCTCCCTTGTGCCGGCAAGGTTCTGGAAACCTTCAGCAGTGTGAATGAAATAACGACCAGCGAAATCAGAACAGCCAGTAGACCAATGTTAGCTTCAATCAACGGCGCAAATTTTTTGTACCCGTACATCCTGGCGATTGATTCTCCCAGGCTACCAATCAAACTGAATAGATCCATTTTCACGCTCCAAATATTTTAATATACCATCCTTCCCTGATTTTCCATAACCAGATTGTATCAAGATGAAGATGGACAACAATGCCGAGACCAACCGAACTCATGATAACTGGAACAAAGTCTGTGAGATAAAGAAGAGAAAAAGAAAGCCCGATCAATGCACCTGGAATCCAATACTTATGCGTTATACCACGATGCTTAAACGATTTCAGGAGAAAGAAAACGCAGCCCATAACCGCGGCCAGCAGGATCAGCTCTGTAAGGTTCTGCCAGACCCCAATGAGTATCATCAGGAAGGTTGAAACAAAACCAATTCGGGCAACCCACTTGCTCGGGGTACTTTTCGTGTCCAGATCCGGGAAAAGACCACCAGCTGTGGTTGCCAGAAACGGTATCCATGAATACTCAATTGGCAGATCAGCTTCCAGGACGAAAAAAGATGTTGTGGCGATCGAGGCGAAAACCGCGCCTGTTGCGTGTGCTTTAAAGTTCATCAGTATTTGTCATATTTCCGTCTGCACCCAAACGGGCCAGCCGGGTTCTTTTTAAACCTGGCTTTTTCAAAATGAAGCACCTGCCAGTCCATCACAATTGTTCTGCCGTTATCGCGGAGTAGAAAATTCTCACCTTTTTGGACAGCATAGGCATTTTTCCCGGGAATCAACCCTCCTTTCACAATCACCAACCGACCGCTGAACCATACACCGTCACCACCTTTATCTGAAGCAATCAACCCGGGATATAAAACCCGCATCTGCAGACCTAATGCGATCGGCCGGAGCTGGTAATTCGATTGCTGATTTCCGACCGGGCTTCGGTACCAGTATTTCAAGGAATCGTTTGATTCATTATCGATCAGCGGATCCCATTTCCCAATATCGTACAAACAGACCAGATCCCCAGGATCAAACTTGGTATCCCATGTTTCGGCATGTGCTGTGATTGAGAAAAGTATCAGGATCACAAGAAGTATATTAAGCTTTCTGTTCATCTTTATTCCCCATGAAGCAGATTATGATAAGGATGAAATCTGGCAGGATAGCCCTGACCAGACCGTATGCAGAAGTCATATACAGAGTGGGCTTACATGCGTTTTGCACATCTGGCAGGTATTCGATCGAGTACAGACCCCAAAGTTCAGAAGTGAGTGAAAAGGTTAAATAGAAAATACCAACCAATTTCACGATTCGCAGAGTGTTCAGCGGGATCGAGATAAAAGTCTGGAACAGAATCATGGCAGTAAACATGATTATAAAGACCACCCCGGGGGAATCCATTGGAATCATGCCGTAACAGTCCCGGCCGACAAAAGCAAGAGACGCCCCTGACATCAACATGAAAGCCAGCGCGATATTGAGAGAGAAGTAATTGACATACCGATCAGACGTTTTTTCCTGAGTCTGCAGTAGCCGTTCGTCAAACTGCTCAATTTTCTGCTTAACAATTTTCTTTTTTGTCAGCTTGCTGGTCTCTTCCATGTCAGATTTTTTTGCTGGGTTCTTTCACGCACCGGAAGCTCACGCTTTCATCATCGTATCCATCATCCTCATACCGAACCCCTTCGCTTTTTATTGAAAAGATCTGGTAATTGTCATCTGTCCGGAATCTTGAGAACCAACCCTCAGACGGCTGAATCGTCGATGTCCATTGGTCCTTTGTTTCGTATACCGTGAACTCAAGATTGGGCTTGAACCTTCCCCTGACCTTTTGCTCCTTTTGCTCAGTGTTCAGCTTGTAAGCAGCTTCCAGTTCACTGTAAGTTGGCAACCGGTACCCTTCTCCCAGGCTTTTACAATACAAAGCAGCTTCGGAATGATCGACTCCAATCGCAGGGAAATTCAAACCCCCCTGCTCATTGAGTCGGTCTCTTTCCGCTGCCGGCATCATATCCACATCCATTACATAGTCCTTCATTATATGGACGGTACCCTGGTAAAAGAATTTTTTCTTAAATGCAGGATTGGCGTGATAGTCTGGATGGAGACCGGTTCCGACATACCGCAAATCCTTGATGTTTTTCTTTTTGAATGCAGAAAACCAGGGGACCTTGGCCGCGTTTTTCACAATCTCCACTGAAGTTTTCATTTCGATCCCTGACAGCTGCCGGCTGTTCCGTTTCGCCCATTCAGGAAACGCCTGTTTCATAATATTAGCCGCCCCGAAAATCACAACGGCCAGAATAAAACAAATTAAAAGACTGGCCTTGATAACTGTCCACACTCTTCCTGGAGTCTCATCAACCGCCTGTGCATTGCTAACATCTGCCCGAATATTGTCGACCGTATCTTCAACCGGACCATCAATTGTTTCTCTTAAAGCCATATCTGACCTCTGTTGACTGTGTTAAAAAAATCTGGTTACGCAATTTGCCGGGTAATCGTCGCCTTGAACCATACCGGCAATTCAATCTGTCCGGATCCGGATTCAATACCGCATTTCAGGGCATTGTCAGTCGTTGAATTCAGTACGATGTTGTCAATTGGCAGACATTCCAGCCGGAGATAGCACTTGATGTTGTTTTTCTCAATCGCCTGTTGAACACGCTTATCAAACACAAAATGGGAAGCGTCCCGCTGTGTCACCTTATCGGCTGCATGTCCAAGCTTGACCAGTTTACGAGCGGATTCCGGAGCGATCCGAACCGGAGCCCCAATGGACGTAATTTTGATACCGTCATTGTTTGCTGCCAGTGTCAGTCCCAGGACATCGTTCTTTTCAACAAATTCCAGGAATATAGCTTCGCCCTTAATGGTCTCTTTCTGGTTGTAGGAGTATTTCGTAATAGCGGAGTCTTCGCATACAGCCCACAATTCGATATCAGAGTTTTTATCGGACTGGTGTGTGAATATCTTCAGATCCGCTTGCATAACGGTTATATGCAACTGGGTACCGCAATCGCGCATCCGGAGAGGGACATCATTTGAAGTGAAAAGCTTCTGCAGTTCTTTTCTGGCTGCTTTGGCATTAAAGCCGGATTCGTTTGGCTTCACCAGTGTTGCGGCTTTTCGTGCAAATCCCTGGATCATACCGGGGGTATGAACATCTCTCCATTCCTTTGTCCACCATTCCCCGAGTTCCTGTAGAGGGATCATTCCGGCAATGGCAGTCGCTATGATAGCGCCATCACCCTGCCCTGTGATTCGATCATAGTATCGATAAAGGGGCATGCCAATTTGATGCTCCAGCTGCTTCGCTTTCTGAATCATCCCCAAAGCCCGGGACCAGCTGTTCGTTTGATCGAATGTCAGAACCTTCATGTTTTTGAGATCCCGGGGATAGATCGCGCTGGCTTCCATGATCTCTTTCTTTTTAACAGCCATACGTTCAGCCTGTTGTTTTTGCAGCTTGGCCAGCCATCCTTTTTTATCCTTTTTTTCCACCGGGGGATCGGCTTTTGGAGCTTCCAGTTCAACAACTTCCTCAACCTGGTCAGCCTCATAAACATATATTTCCAGCTGAATAATTGAGTTAGGAGACTGCCCGATAAACTCAATGGTGTACTTCCCTTCATAGGTTGTTTCCTTGATTCCCTGGACAATACCATTGGCAGCAACCACTTCCACTTTGGTAATATCGTATCCGATCAGTTTCGGGATATTGTAGTCCCGGGTCCGGTACCGCGGGACCTCAACGTTGTTCAGCGTATGAATCAATATCTTTTTCATTGATTGCCCTCAATTAATTGTCTAATGCTTTCCGGCTCCACATTGGCATCCTCTTTCAGATCATCATAGAAATTGAGAAAGTTGATCGTTGATAGAGCCCGTTCTGAAAAAAAGTCTTTAGTCTGTCCGTTGATAGTGATCAGGACCCCGGGGGAAGATGTATTCTTTTTGAGTATTTCAATCCGTCCATCTTGCGTTTTTATCCCGACCGCTTCCGGGTGCTCACTATTGAGCCGGGTTAAAACATCTTTCATGGACAAAGGGAGTATATTCTCGAATGCCGGGTTTTCTCCAAGCAGTTCATCGTACTCCATAAAAATCTCTTTTACCGGTTCCTTCGGATCCCCAATAAAGAAATGGTACGATCGGTCCAGGTCCCGGATCTTCCAAAACACTTTCTCATGTTTCCTGGAGATCATTTCCTTTGCGTGATCTCTCAGTTTATTTTTTGGGGTTAGCATATTCATAATCACCAGTTGGCTATGATTGGCATAAATTCGACCTCGATATCGACCGGGGCGATCTGGTGACCGCTGAGAAAAGGCAGATTGACTTCATAAGAAGCGCTTTTTGCAAATATCTGAGTGATACCATCCTTTTTCACGGTCACATCACTGAATGTAATATTGTCCGGTTCTTTGATAATCGCCGGAAGATTGAACTTTGCTGCTGTCTGGTCATTGACACCGAAAAACATCCGGTATGGAATATAGATTACACGGTTATCCTGGAGATAGGTTTCAAGCGGCAATGCAACTTCGTCAACCGCTGCCCTTCCATGACCAACAACCAGAACATTTACGCTGGCCGTTCGATTCTGGTACCTGATATTGAACTGTTTTAAAGTATTATAGACCTTCCACCAGGTTCCATCGTCTGTTTCCGGGTCATGTCCCAGGTTGTCATCCTGCTGGCTCTTATAAGCGGTATCATCGACCTTTTTGATATCGCCCGTTGAATACGTTGTCTCAATATCCCAGACATCAAAACTCAGTTTGTTCAATAGCTCTGCCGTGATCGGCATGAAGTCTTCCATGTTTACCGGAACATCCGGAGATCTGAAATAACCCACTATTGGCAATGTAACCGCATCCTTTGCAGACTTGGCAACGTTGATCAGAAACATATCCGGATCCTCATTTTCACCCCGATAGATCCGTTGTTTTGATGTGGCAACGTTGAAATCTTGAAGATCTTTGTGCCTGGACGCCCACGGACAAGTATGTAGATGTTTACCAAAGGCTCGATCGAAAGCAACATTATTTGAAATTTCCATCAGCTAACATCCCCATGGAAAGACACAAAGGAGTGAACCAGGTCGATATAAGGTTGCACCCCGATCGGAATACTTGAGACTTTAATCAGTGAGATCGTCTGGGTTGATTCGTCATCTGCAGCGAGTGCTGTCGGGACCTCCAATTGCATCACTGTTCTGTCTGGAATATTGTTTGACTGGATCAGGAAATGAAACTGTTTGTCCTGCTCAAATTCGTTTTGTTCCCCGACACGAACATGTGAAAGTTTACCAGTGTCTTCGTTGATCTTGCATCGAACAGCTTTGGTTGTATCCAAAACGGTGTATGAGATCGACATGTTTTCATCTGTACTCAACGTGCCGACCTCGTCTGCCTCTTCAAATTCTTTTTCGTCTTCGATTACATGGCGACCCTCCCCATCCTTATACGGACGATATATGTCTACGTCTCTGGCATACGGCGTATCAAAAATTTTATCACGCACCAGCTTGATCTGCCGGTGCCTCTCTTTAATTAAAGCGTCCATGTATTCTGATTAACATCAAAAAATTAACTTCGAAAAGAAAAAAATGTGGAATAAATTCTACTTTAATTCTTTAGCCAGTTTTTCGACTTCTTTTATATCCAATCCGGAAAGCTCGGATACTTTCTTTGCCGGCTGGTTTAACCGAAGCAGTTCCTTTGCCATCTTTTTGTTGGCGCCTTCGATTTTTTCCCGTTTCTTTATCTCTTTTGACATCATTTTTTTAAAGATCCCTCTGAAGGTTTCCGTTGCTTTTTTGAATGGCTCAAATGCCTTCTTTGCCTTTTCATCCACCCAGGCATCTGTTGCCTGTTTCAGTTTTCCCTTTCCAATCTTCTTTTCCAATTCCTTGTATACTTCATCCGATATTTCGACCTCACCGACTCCCGCACCAGGCTCAACTGAATTGGCCAGTCTCACCATCTCTTGAGCAACCCGGTTAATGGTTATTGGCTTTTCGAGTTCCTTTTTTGCCCTGATCAAGTGAATGCAGAGCGGTCCTTTCTCTCCCGTTGCATGAGTGATTTTTGGAAAAGACGTTTCTTTTGGAGTATTGGATATGGTCTCTTTTCCCAGGAAGAGAAATTTTCGCCTTGTTGTCGTATCGGCCGATTGAGTAATGAAAGCTTTAATGAGAGTAACCCAGTAGTTGCGCCGGTATTGGAAGTCTTCACAATCGCAATAAACCCCGACATTGCCTTTACATGCTTTCTGAGCATTAACCCGGTAGCTGCCGTTGGTCGACGGCGGTTCGCTGGCCCATCCATCGAAGTCTTTTAACTCGATCGTGCAACGGTGCTTTGGTCTTCTCCATGTGCTTTTCCCTGATTTGTCAGTCAGGATAACAAGCAGAGCGTTTTTTACACTGACAACATGAGCGTTTTTGATCTCTTCCCGGGAATGGGATTTGGTATCACTGTCGGTCTTCTGCAGGAGTTGAGAAAAAGTAACCCCGTTTTTGTTAAACTTTCCTCTTACATTCTCCCTCATGCCCTTCAGGGCCGCTTTTGATATGGTATATGTGACTCCCTTATAGGTATAAGTGTAATCATCACCCTTGCGCACCAGATCTTCCAGGATCCCGATCGTCAACAGTTTATGCCGATCGACTTCGGTTCTCGTTTTCAGCCTGGATCTGGAAATGACAGCTTTATCTTTCTGGATCTCTTCATAGACCTTCCGGAACTGCTCATACGTCTCAGCCATATCACTCAAAGACCTCGATAATTTCCTTGTTTTTGATGTGGAAAACCAGCTCTCCCTGATCCCGATAGCAGACAACCATCTGTGACAAGGTTTCATCGAAACCTTCCACCCCGGAAGTAATCTGCTGGCGCTGTTCTTTGACTGGAACATTCACTTCCAATGGAACGCACGCCAGATTTTTTATCTTTCCCGCTGCCTCTTCCAAGTCTTCCTTTGACAACCCGCATCCAGGGATACCGATATATTTCAACATTCCACTGTCACATTGAAGGAAACACTGAAGCGCTAATGCCATCTTAATCTTTGGGATCTGGACAGCATTCAGCATGTCCTCGCTATAGTTTTGCTTATTTGCCAGAAAGATCATGGCGTTTTTCATTTTCCGATTGTCTTCTTGCAGCTTTGTGACAATGTTAGGTCTCTCAGGCTCCCCAGGCTCTTCTTTAGCCTGTGCTTCATCCTTTGACAGTAATTTGCAGGATACCAGGGTGAAAAGTGTTGCAACGATAACGGCAAGTGTAATCAGCTTTTTCATGATGAGATCTCCTATTGGATTGTTTTCCCGGGCTTCATCATCCATTCCCGGATCAAAGGCAGCGGTGGAAGCATAAGGACGGTCCCGGCCGGCAAGCGGTCCATTGGATTATCAAGCCCGGCCACAACTGCGATAACCCACCAGCAATCGACGGTACCCCAAACATTGTACGATACCTTGTATAGGTCGTACTCTTCATTGGGATCAATAGTGTATTCGATCCAGTCATCACCTGGATTTTTCATTGCCCGGTAAAGGAGCGCCTGGACCAATGGCCCCCCGAAGTTTGCCCGGTCAAGTCTTGATAGAGTCATAAAACCCCCCGATTTCTGGATTAGTTAATAATTACAAAATACGAGACATATAAAAAACCTCACTTGAAGTTTTTCTGAGTCTCTTCAATCCGCTTTTCCCAATAGGCATTAGACTTTTTATCCATACCGATACCAACAGCATATTTCATGCGCTCGATTTTTGTTTTGGTTCTCGGTACCTGCCCCATGGATCGCTCGATATCCAAAGCGAAGTTAACCCCTTTCGGTGGATCAACATGAACAGCTACCAGTAGAATGATTGCCCTCAGTTCGTTGTCAAATTTCTTAAACTCATAATTGATCTTGCCGGTTCTCGGGTCGTAGTTTTCTTTTACCCGGTTGAGAAAAGCGCTGATAGCTTCTTTTCTTTCCTTGCCAACGTCGACTTGCTGGCTCTGATACATCGATTTGAAGTGCTCATAATAAACATCCTGATATGGCCGGCTGTCTTCATTCCGATCTGACAGGGTAATGATTGGGGAGTGTTTCAGGAAGCTTTTATCCCGGGTTTCGACCAGAGTCATCAAGCCGCCCTCTTTTGCAATCTGCAGCTCTTTGATCAAGCTTTCCCGATCGAATATGCCGTTAGCCTGGCTGATCTGTTTTAGCTGCGTTACAACCAGGATGTTACTGGCCGGATCGAATGAGCCATATAGTTTGAATTTCTTTTCGAATAATAGGGTCGCTATCAGGTAGTTTTTCACAATCCCGCCTGTTCAAGTTTCTTCTGAATTTTTTCCATGGCTTGATTAGCTTTAGCCCTGGCCGTTAAAAAGTGTGAGTCAGTTTGCGTATCAACATTCATGGCAACATAATCAAGGCCCATTGCGAACATGTAGACATCAAATAAATCGGGAGACTTGATTCCATCATTGCGCATCTGCTCTTTACTCCAAAGCTTGAATTTTCCGTTTTCAGTGATCTTGTAAGGGATATTCCCGAATTGATCAAAAATTCTTTGTTGAGTTGAATGCTGGATACCCTTAAAACTGATATTGCAGTTAAAGACCGCATCTCTAAGCCACCATGACCATTCAGCCCGTTGATTCAAAAACCGGTCATCATCATAGGGCGGTTTTCCTGAATTGATTGCATAAACTGGGAGCCCCCACTCTTCCAGCATGTCATAAACCCCCTGGCCGACTCCAACATGGTCAACCCCGATCTGGGCTCCCAGCGCCTCCCATTGTCTATATAGGTCCCTTACTTCCCGGGCTACCTTCGGGATTTTTGAAACCCCCTGCTTAATGATCAGCTGGACGGTTTCGATCTTCCGTTTTGATTCCCATCCGGAGACTTTGGAAACCAGGTAAACAGTTTCATCATGCCCGGGTCCAGATACGTCGACGGTGATTAAAATTCCAGGTACTTCATCATGCAGATTATCAACTTCAATATCTCCACATGCTTCAGCCCACGCCCGGTTGATCAACCGACCTTCCAATTGATCCGGGAAGGCTCCTTTTACTCGGATCTGGTAAAGTGTTGAAAAGAAACCACCATACTCAACCAACCGGTCCCGGATCCATTTCTTACTTACGATCGGGGATAGTTCTGAATCAAATTTTAATGTATGGTACAGTCCCTTTTTTGAATGATGAGAATCGTAAAACTCACCATTCGGCCGCGTCCCCTGGCTGATCATTGCAAGGGAGTTGTCTTTACCTGTCAGAGCTCCCTTGATCACATCAAAATGTTCATCCGGTAACCCGCTGGCCTCTTCGACCAGGACGGTGTATTTATCCCGGTGCTGACCAGCCAGTTTTTCTGGCTCCTTTCTTGGTGCTGTCTGAGGTATTGCAAACCAGTTGTCCTTGAACCCTAACGCATAAAATGACTTCGCATCCTTAATAAAGTAACCTGACAACCAGGGATACGTTTTATAAAGAATCTCCAGGGCATCAGATAGCTCTTTCCAGATAATTTTTCTGAGCTGCTCGAACTTCGGTCCAGTCAGTATCAGGTTACTGAAAGGAAAAACGGTTACATGCCATATGATGAACCAGGCATACGAAAAGCTCTTGCCGATACCATGCCCTGAAACACAACTAACCATGAAATTAGGAACCGACATTGCGTTCATCAGGTCCCTTTGCTGCCAGGTTGGGAACTTACCGGAAGCCTCAACCACAAATTTAAGAAACTGGTATCGATAACGTAGGCAATAATCCTTGTAATACGGTATCTCTATCAGTGGCTTCTTTGGCAGTGCTTTCCCCATCACTTATCTGGATCCACAATGTTGTCTTCGTCGATGGTAATATCCTTTGGTTTCTCAGTCCCATCAAAACCTTGCTCCAGGTAAAGAGCTTTGATCTCTGATTTCCGTTCAGGAATAAAAATCTCGACCTGTTCTTCAAGGTTCTTCTGGTATTCCGCATACCGATTATTGAGTGTTTCAAAATCGAATCCGGTTCCATCTCCCTTGTCTGGATCATCAACTGATAATTCAAACTTTGCTTGAATCTGGATTGATAACGGAACATCCTTACCCCTACTATTGAGCTCATGAGCCATATCAAGGGCTGTCAAATTATCTTCACGGGTTGTATCCTGGAAGCGCTCCCATAGCTCAAGCAGTTCTGATGAATTGTGTCTGGCTGTTTCTTTCCGTTCGGTTTCCCGCTCCTTTAACAGGTCTCGCATAGCCACCAGCGGATCATGGAAGGTGAGCTCCATTTCTATTTTGACGCCGCCACCGTACTGGTTTTCAATCCTCTCTTCTTTGGTTTTAATGGTTTTGAGAGAGGCAACGGCATCCTTGTCAATCTCAGCATCTGGATACATCAGGAACTTGTTCCCTTTAAACTCTCCAATCTTGCTAAAATCTGAAAAGGATATCTTCTTACGCCTTTCCTGGACCTCTCTTCGCAGTTCAATAAAAGCACTCTCTTCCAGTGCATATAGGTAGTCTATATAAAGTTTTATCCCATCATTTCCCATCAAACGGTACGCATTGGCGTTAGCGCTCTCCCAGCTACAACCGTAGGTAAGCATGCATGCCTCTGTTTGGTTCTTTGACCGCATATACTCGATAGCGAAGGCTTTTTGCTGATCGGTTATCTTCAGATCTTCAGGCAACTCAATCAATTTTACAGGGACATTATTTTTCGTACTTTTTCGTACTCCTGCTTTTTCCTCAATCCCTTTATTTTTAAGAGGCCGGCCGCGCTTCTTTGGTTTGGTTATCTCTAATTCAGAGTCTTTAAATTTAGTGTTTTTTCGTGTTTCCCCTTCCTTCTCTTCTTTCTTTTCACGGTATTTAAAAACCTGTTGTGTCTTCTTATAGTTGAGTTTGGGCCGTCTTGAGTTGCAGAATTCAATCAGTTTGCCGTCATAATCCTGCCACTGAGCATAGAATTTATCATAATCTGGTTTAGCCATGATTCTCTAGGTTCTGCTGGTTTCAATTTCGTGTTTTTTCGTGTTTGTATTATTTTTAACACGTAAATTTAAACCAAT
>JAHJRI010000449.1 GCA_018830885.1 bacterium
ACCGGTGGATTTTGCCATCTGGATGCCAACATGGTATCAAAGGGCCTGGCGGCGATGGATGTGAAGGGGCTGGATCTGATCATCATCGAGAACGTCGGGAACCTGGTCTGCCCCGCTGAGTTTGATACCGGTGCGGTG
Source organism: bacterium (assembly GCA_018830885.1). GTDB lineage: Bacteria > SAR324 > SAR324 > XYD2-FULL-50-16 > XYD2-FULL-50-16 > JAHJRI01. The sequence continues at coordinate 139 of JAHJRI010000449.1, forward strand.
TTGAATGTCATGCTGCTCAGTGTACCCGAAGGGGATGATAAACCGCTCAAGTATCCATTGATGTTCACGGTCTGTGATGTTCTGATCATCACCAAAATAGACTATCTCGCCGTTTCTGATTTTGATCGGAATGCTGTTCGGGAACGGGCCCTGAAACTCAATCCCAAGATCAGGATCTTCGAGGTGTCCGCCAAGACCGGCGAAGGTGTCCAGGCCTGGACAGACTGGTTGAAGAACGAAGTGCGCCAATTCTGTCACTGACAGATACCCCGTTTGCGAGTCGCCCCGGGCACCCTTTTCAAAAAGGCTGTGGGGGGCCTGTCAAACTGAACTGCACCGGGAAGAGACCCTTCCCGGACCTGCATCCATCTTCGGGACTAAAAAAACAACCGCACACGGTTCTTAATCCATTGAGCCGGATTGACACGGACATTATTGACGCTGACCCCGAAATGAAGATGGGGCCCGTTAGCGATTCCCGTAGATCCCAGTCTGCCAATGATCTGACCCTTCTTGACCCAGTCCCCCGTCTTGACAAGCAGTTTGTCCATATGGATGTAAATGGTGATGATGCCATGGCCATGGTTGATCAGAATTGTCTTCCCGTGGGATTTCCAGTGGACAGCCAATGTCACCTGACCCCCGTTGGTCGCGTAGATAGGGGTTCCTGTTTTATTGGCAATGTCCAGTCCCTTGTGATAGGTTGAAATCGCGTCCCCGTTGTATTTGCGCCGCAAACCAAAGCTCGAACTGACCCGTCCCGCAACGGGACTGCCAAACGGGGATTTAAAATAGACCCGCCTGTCTTTTTTCAGGAACTGGCTTTTTAAAATGGCGCCCTCTTCCTGCAGAATTTTCTGATCCAACAGTTTTGTTTTCTTTTTTGAGAGACGGATCTGCTGTATTTTAAAACCGGCATCCTTGACCCGGACCAGGGTATAGATCGAAAGCTTCTGCCGATTGATATCGGTGCCGCGGGCAACGATTTTATAGGAGCCGGGTTTGGTGTTGGCCGGTATACCGATAAATGTCCTGAAAAGATGGGCATGGTCTTTGTGCCAGACGTGATCCATGGACAGTTTCTGATCCAGAAAAGTCAGTTCAAGTCGCTTCAGGCGGTTAGCCGAGTTGACAAACACGGTCAGCGTCTGCCCCTGCCGGATGGACGAAGCGGAGATCGTGATCTGGAAATAGTTGGACGGCGTGTGAGCGGGTTTTCCGCTGACCGGCAGGCTGAAGCAGATCGACAGGGATATGAGTAGAAACAGTTTATTCATACAGGGATGGACTCCAGGATTGCTGCTGGCAGATAGGTCCCCAGCACCCGATGATAACCTTCAGAGTAACTATTCACCCCTTCTTCTCTGAGCAGAAGCTGAGACCGGTATAGATACCCTTCAGAATCGTTTTTTGACCGGACCTGAAAAAGATAACCGCTGATTGGTACTGGTTTAGACGTCCTTATTTACGGGGAGTTTAGCAGAGTCTAGCCCTTTATCGCAAACGGGATACCCGATCGCCGGTCATTGTGTGCCTTAAGACGGGTGTTGCCGTGACTTTGACGGCCAGGTCTCCTGTTTTTTGGCAGACCCTTGCTTCAGGAATCATTTTGCGCTATGTGTGAAACGATGATGGCGGTTTTCAAGCCGCGGTTCTATGCATATCAGAATTTTTCCAAAAACAGGGAACATGGAAATCGGATTTCCAGAAGTTAACCGTACCCTTTGAGATTTGCTCAATCTGAATCATGCAAACAGGAAGACTAACCAGGAGGCGAAAATGACAACGATTTCACTAAAGGAAGTGGATAAGGTGGAGATCCTCACACTGCAGGACAACTATATCGATCTGGCTTCACAGGATGGCAACGAGGTTGTGCAGAGGGCGATGCCATTGAAGGGACTGGAGTTCACAAACAGTATTTCGGCAGAACACGGATTTGCGGCACTGGTGTCTGTTACCAGCGGGGAGCGTGTCCGGACGATTCTGTTTGATTTTGGCGGGTGTATCCGAGTTTCCCAAATCAGGTAGTTTCAGTCAAATAGCGTGTTAGTTAGCAGAAATAAAGGAGTAGAGGGGAAAAACGCTAAATGTGCTATTTCAGTGAATTTTGATGACGAAAAGGATGTAGAAAACTATAT
>JAHJRI010000450.1 GCA_018830885.1 bacterium
GAAAAAGGTCGAATTTGCCTGACAGCAGAATCCAGGTGACCAGCATGACGATAAACGTGAGGAGAAAGGGTAGCCCAAACCGGCTGTTACGGCTTGCTTTCGTTTCATTCTTTTGTTCGTTTGTCAATGATGCTCCTTTTCCTGTATGTCCTGACCGCTTCATCAGGGTCTGTTTAACAACAACGCTCCACACTTCACCCAAACAGCCTGTCAACCTGCAGCAGCCAATCCCAGAAACAGGAAGACGCAGAGCAGGATCAGGGATAAGCAGGCGCCAAATCCGATCGACAGACGATGGGTGTTTTCTCCGAGGATTTCCATTGGGGCATCGGTCGCCACGGGTTCGACCTGGGGCCGGCCGCTGATCCGATCAAGGATTCCATATGGGTTCTCGCTCAACCGCGCCGCTTTTTCGATCAGCAGTGCGGCCAGTTGCAGGGTCCGGCTTCGAAACCATGCCAGCTGGTTTTCACTGAAGTGGTAAAGTGCCCTGCCCGGGATACGGTAAAACCAGTCGGTGTCAAGACTGATCTTAGGTTCCCCGCCGAGTTTGGCGATATAGATCCAGAATGCGGCCGCAGTCAGCAGCAACAGCTGCAGCATACCGATGACGTGGCTCGGTTGATAGGGATGAAAGTCCACCGGGAATGGCAACAGATCGTAGAGCAGTTTTGGATAGATCCCGGTCAGGACACATAAAAAAGCGCCCAGGCCCATGGCCAGCAGCATGTTGAGGGGTGGCTCCTTGGCCTCGGGAATATCATCCTCATCGCCCTTGCGCAGCCCGAACCAGGTGCCCCAGGGCAGTTTCAACCCCGTGTGCAGAAAAGTCCCCACAGAAGCCAGGTGCAACATCAATTCAATAAAAGGTCGGTCCAGCTGCCCCGCGGCGGCCACCACCATGGTTTTACTGACAAAGCCGTTGAACAGCGGCACGGCGGAGATGGAAAAAGCGCCCACCATATACAGTGCCAGGGTAATCGGCATTTTCCGATAGAGTGCCCTGCCCTGCAGCTCGGTCATCTTCCTGCGTCCGGTGACATGGATCACGGCGCCCATCCCCATGAAGAGCACTGCCTTGTACAGAATGTGGCAGAATGCATGGGCGCTGGCGCCGTTGATGGCCATGTGGCTGCCGAGTCCAATCCCGCAGACCATGTAGCCGACCTGGCTGATGATGTGGTATGCCAGCAGACGGCGGATATCATTTTCCAGGACGGCATAAACAACCCCGTAGAGAGCCATGATGGCGCCGAGCCAGACCAGGATTTCAACCCCGGGAAAGGCGCGTGCCAGGACGTATACGGCGCTTTTGGTGGTGAAGGCTGTCAGAAAGATGCTGCCCGTGATCGTTCCCTCGGGATAGGCATCCGCCAGCCAGGCGTGCAGGGGTGGAACCGCCGCATTGATCAGAAATCCGCAGAGAATGAATTTGCCGGACAGTGTCTCAACATTCATCAGCCCGAAGTTGATGGATCCCGTGGCTGTGATCTGCATGACAATGCCGGCCAGCAGGATACAGCCGCCGGTGACATGAACCAGCAGATACCGATAGCCCGCGTTCAGAGAGGCCTGGGTCCGCTGATACCAGATCAGAAAAACCGATGAGGCGGCCATCAGTTCCCAGAACAGGAACAGGGTGAACAGGTCGCCGCTGAAAACCACCCCCAGCGTGCTGCCCACATAGAGATAGGCAGCGACATGCTGGCCGGTCTCCCGGATGTGGATGGCATAGAGCATGCTGATGAAGGAGGCGATCACAAAGATATAGGCGAACACCAGACTCAGTCTGTCGACCTGCCCCAGGATCAGCCGGTAACTGAGAAAGTCCACTGTCCAGTAGGTGCCGAATGGCATCTGCAACAAATTGACAAATGCCAGGACCGGGATCAGCAGTGCCACGCCCTGATTGAGACGGCGGTTTCTAATCCCCGGCAGGATCAGCGCGCCGATGATATAGATAAATACGGGCGGTACGACACTAATCATAGTAATCCTCGTCCTTCATCAGCCAGCGATGACCGATCCATTTGGAAACCAGGATGATGAAGACGCAGCCGAAAAACCCGAAAGCAATATCAAAAACGGGAATTTTCTGCCACCAGAAATGGGGATGGGGGTTGGGAAAGACAAAACCCAGGATAGCCAAGAGTATAATACCCATTATCAGAAGCAAACGCAGTCTTTTTACCATATCTCCTCTTGTTCAGGTCATCAGCGCGGGGACTGGGTTGTTAAAGCACGGGCCGCGCTGATCGACAGGAAATGGTTGTGAGGGAAGCGTGTTGATTCTAAAAATAATTGAGCAAAATTGCAAGGATTATTTGGATTATCGGTAATTCCGGCGCGTGATTGAAAAGACAGATGGATGACCGGTCAGGCCGTTCAATTGAGGAAAAACGGAGCTGAGAGGTTCCGGTCCGACAGTCGCGCTGGGGCCTTCTGCCCGGGAAAAGCCTGGCAAGGGGACTGATGCGGGCAGGGGGGTTTCACAAAACCAGGGTCTTGATGAAATCCAGCAGCTGGTTCAGATTCTGGCAGTGTCGCACCTGGGTGCAGTAGCGCTGGTAGGTTCGCATACGGCTGTCGCCGGTATTCCAGAAGATCAATGACTCCGGGTTGAGCCAGATGATGCGCCGGCATTTCTCGCGCATTTCGTCCAGTATTTTCTCTTCCGGGTTGGCATAATTGGTGCGCCCATCGCCAATGATGATCAGGGTCGTTTTCTTGTTGAGAATATCCATGTATTCCCGTTTGAACTGGCGAAAGGTGCTGCCGTAATTGGTGGCGGCCTGGTAGTTGATGTCAGCCTCTTTCAGTGACTTATCCACGGCGACATTGATCTCATGATTTTCGAATGTCTTCGTGACCTCTTCCAGTTCGTCGACAAAAATGAAGCTCCGCACCTGCAGAAAACAGTCCTGTAATGAATAGAGCATATTGAGCATAAACTTGGCGGCTGTCCAGACGGAACCGGAGACATCGCAAAGGGTCACGATTTTGCCCTTGCGCCTGGGTTTGTGCCTGTAGACAACCTCTATTGGCACCCCCTGGTATTTGGCGGACAGACGCAGGGTTTTTTTGATATCGAGGACCCCCCGCCTGTGCTTGCTGTAACGCCGTTGTACCGTATCTTTCAATTTGCGGACGAGTTGTTCCACGATATCCCGCATCTCCTCCATCTCCTTCCGGGTGAGGGAAAAGAAGGACTTGTCGCCCAGCTGGTCCAGATGCTTCTCATAGCTGGTCACCCGGTTGAGATCCGCATCATAGGGTTCCGGGTCTTCCCGCAACATGCGGCGGGCATTCTCAAGACGCTCGTCATAATGGATCGTCATGGCTTTGCGGTCTTCCCAGCCGATGGATTGACGGCTGGCTGCCATGAACCTGGCGATTGCGTTACCGATGCTGTTGATTTGTGACATGATCTGCAGCCGACGGACCAGCGGACCAAACGTGTTCACGACCCCGAACGGGGAATCGCCATCCGTATCGGATTGCAGGCGACGCATCTCTTCCAGATAGGCCAGGGGATCTCCGCGCAGGAAATCAAGGATCGCCTGAAAAGAGGCGTCCTGGTTTATCTCTTCACTGATCGATTCCAGGGTTTTATCCATCAGCGCTTCCAGTGACTGGGAGTGGGGGATACTCAGATCGCTGCGCATGTCGTGAAAAAAGAGCCGATAGAGATGGTCGAAGTGGGCCTGTTCCCGTCGGCTTTTGGCGAAATTGGCGCGCAGTACGGTCTTGAACAGGGGTTCCTCCAGCACATCGATCAATTCCAGCTGGTTGACGCAATCCAGCACTTCAGAGGAGGAGATCCGCAGTCCGGAAGCTCTGGAACAGGAGACAAACCTGAGAATCAAATCGAGCATGCCAGACCCGCGTTTTTGGATATTATCTCCATCTTGTCCTTGACCAGATCGGTATCGGACCGGTATTTACAGATCATGTTCAGCGTATCGGTGACAATCTCCGGCGTCAGTTCGCTGACCTGGAGGGCAATCAGTGAACGCGCCCAATCCAGGGTCTCGGAGGTGCACGGTTTTTTCTTCAGGTCCAGGGTCCGGATCTCGTGAATGGTGCTGATCAGCTGCTCTGCCAGGCGGGGTTTGATGCCCGGAATTTTCAATTGGACAATCTGACGTTCCAGATCCATATCCGGATAGTCAATATACAGATGGATGCAACGCCTTTTGAGGGCATCGCTCATGTCCCTGTAATTGTTCGATGTCAGAAAGACAAAGGGTATCTTTTTGGCTTTGCGGGTCCCCAGTTCCGGGATCGTGACCTGAAAATCGCTCAGGATCTCCAGCAGAAAGGCTTCAAATTCCGGATCGGATTTGTCCACCTCGTCAATCAGCAGCACCACGGGCTCATCGGAACTGATCGCCTGCAGCAGCGGTCGGGGCTGAATAAAACGCTCGGAGAAAAAAGCATCCTCCTGATTGGCGATCCGGTCGACCGCCTCGGTTAAATTCTGTGAACCTGAAATGACCTCGTCAATTCGGTCCTTCATCATCTGGGTATACAGCAGCTGCTTGGCATATTCCCATTCGTAGAGCGCCTTGGCTTCATCCAGCCCCTCATAGCACTGCAGACGGATCAGTCTGCTGTCCAGGCTCTGAGCCACCGCTTTGGCCAGCTCTGTTTTCCCGACGCCGGCGGGTCCCTCAACCAGGATCGGCTTCTGCGTCGTCCCTGCCAGAAAAACAACGGTGGCGACGTTTCTGGAGCAGATATACCCGGCCTTTTCCAGGCTCTGTTGAACATCTGCGATACTGTTGTGTGTCATCGATTCGTTCCTTTAGTATGTTTTCGTTCCGGATTTCGTCCGGAGAGCTATGAATCCTGTTTGCAATAGGTTTTCCAGGCCGTTTCCAGGCGTCTGGTACGTGCCTGTCCTGCAATTCCCATGACTGCTCTGTCCCTCTCCCAGGCTTTTCTGACCTCAGCCGGTGACTTCTCCCAGCAGCCATCCAATTCGCTGATTGACCGATCCATGGATTGCTGCAGCCCCGCATAGGCGATGTGAATCTGTGGAGAGAGCGGGTCTGACATGGCCAGCGGGCGAATAGCGATAATCAGGCCCAGCAGGGTCTCCCTGACTGCCTGCGGCCACTGGTATTGGGAGGCAACCCCGAACAGATATCCCAGGATGGCGGCTGAGACATGGATATCTTCAAGGGTGCGAAAGGGCTTGATGTAGGTGAGGTATGCATCGCCCGGCAACAGTCGGGAATCTGCAACATCCACCTTTTCGAGATGCACGACACCATGGGTGATTTCAGGAATAAACGGCAGCTCCGGCATGGGCTCGATGCTGACACCGGTTGAATGCCGGTCGATCTGAACCAGACGGATCCGGTTCCTCCCTTCCGGGTCTGTTCCGGTTGATGCAGCTACCAGAATGGACTCGGCGTCATTGGCGCAGGTGATAAACTGCTTTCTGCCGGTCAGGACCCATGTTTTTTCGGTGCCTTGAATGGACGCTGTTGCTTCGAGACGGGTTTTGATGGCCCTGGGATGGGCGCCACCATCCTCTGAAATACAGAAAGCGGTGATCTTTTCCTGGGCCAGATTCGGTATCAGCCGCTGCAGGGCTGCAAAGAACCCGCCCAGAAACGCGTACCCGGTCCGATCCGCCAGAAAACCGCTGGTGATAGCCCGATCTACGGGATCCGACCAGTTTACCGCGTTGGTATCATATCGGGTTTTCAGATCACGGATTGAGTCGACTGGATCTTTCTGACGGGATCCGGATTTTGTCAGCAACCAGTCCAGGATGATCGTACAGGGTGAATTCATGAGATTGCCTTTTCATCGATTCTGTTACGATGGTTGAGTTTGGAATAGAGACTGTTCAGAACCCGCTTGAAAGCGTCCACCTCCTCTACTGAAAACCCTGCCTTGATTTCGAGGTTGACCTTTCTGATAATGGGGCGGGCCTTGTCAATCTCTTCCTGACCCCGGGGGGTGATGGCAATCAGAAACGTTCTGCGATCTCTCGGGTTGACGGTGCGTTTTGCAAAAAAAGCTGTTTCCAGTCGATCAACCACGCTCGTGATCGCTGAATTGTCGATCTCAAGATGCTGACTGATCTCTGTCATGGTCAGCGGACTCTTTTCCAGCAGGAATAAAATGGCGGCCTGGGCCTGGGTAATCTTCACATTTTTTGCCGCCAGCGCCTTCTGCAGATAACTGCTCAACCGATAATGCGCCCTCGACAACTGGTAAATAAGACGATCATCTTCACTCATAGTCTGCACGCATGGGTCCTGTTGATAAGCATCACGGCCAACAAACCGGCTGTTCATCAGCCCGGCGCGGCCAGCTTGGAAAGATGTTTGATGTCTAGAAAGTTGACATATCAAATAAAAATTGTCAATCAAAACCCCGCCAGAAGGTGATGTTTTCTATCGGTTCCCGCGGGGTTTCAATCTTGTTGGCAGGAAAGGACCAGTTGGGGTATCCTATGGCGATGGCGGTAATGATCTGTTTATTCTTGGGAATATCTCCGTATTCCCGAAGCACTTCGGGAAACATGACCCCCTGTCCTTCGATGCAGGTCCCGAGTCCGTAGGCCAGTGCGGTCAGGCAAATTGTCTGCATCACAGCACCGACATCCAGCAGAACCCGCTGCAGGGGAAGGGCTTCATCGGTGAGCAGAATAATCGCAACCGGGGCATTAAAATAGTAAAACCCTCTTTCTGTCCATTGCGTCCGTTTCTCCTTGTCCTCCCGGGCAATACCCATCAGGCGGAACAGTTCGATGGCCAGATTCACCTGTCGGGTACGATAAACACTGACCCGATCAATTCCCGAACCGAAACTGGCGTGAGACTTTTGCCCGGAATGAAAATGGGCCACGTTCTCCTGCTTGACCTTCTCCAGGACAGGACCGGATAAAATGGCGAATTCCCACGGCTGTTTGTTGACGCCGGAAGGTGCTCTGACCGATAATGTCAGAATCTCCTCCAGCAGTTCCCGGGGAACCGGGTCGGGCTTGAAGTCCCTGATGCTCTTTCGTTTTCTAATGGTTTCCAGAATTTCCACATGCTCTCCATTATTCTGTTGATATTCGTGAAGAAAGGAATCCTTTCCGTGAGAAATCACTGAATGACAATGGAGTATAAAAGATTTAAGATATTCAAGCAATCTGTGATTCAGCATGGCAACCAATCACAAACAAGACGCGGAGACCTGCCGGATGCAACGAACCATCAGAATAGAATCTCGATGCTGCAAGTTTCGCTTCTCACCTCAGACAGTTGGGATTTTGGACGCTTATTGTCGTCAAGATCATCTAAGAAACTGCTCCAAGCAATTGAAACAGCTCCATGACAGCCACTCAGCCCAGTTTATTTTCCTCCGTGATCTCAGTGTCTCTGTGGTGAGTGTTTTTCATATAAACTGTCAGGCTCAGGGGGAGGAGGATCGTTTAAAATGCCAGAATACCAGTCCGACGAAACCTTTCTGATCATACGAGCGGCAAATCGCATGGAGTTCAGGGATATTGAACTGCTGCTGCTTTCCCGTTCCATTCCCTTTTCTGTGCAGAATGATTTTTCGGGTCGACAATTCTATGTGCCCCTCAGGTATCAGTCATTCACCATGAGTGAGCTCCAACAGTTCCAGCAGGAAAACAGCAACTGGCCACCGGAGATTGCCGCACAGAAAGGGTTACTGTTCCGGTTTTCACCGGTTCATCTGGGTGTCGTGCTGTTGTTGACATTTTTTCACTGGAAGATAGGGCAGCTTCCCAATGCCCGGGTGTGGACGGAGAGCGGTATGCTCGCCGTGGAAAAGGTGTGGGCCGGGGAGTGGTGTCGCACCGTGACCGCGTTAACCCTGCACGTGGATGCGGCGCATCTGCTGAGTAATATCGTCGGACTGCTGGTTTTCGTCGGGGGGGTCCATCAGTTTGCCGGGGCAGGACTTTCCTGGTTGCTTGTCTTAATCGCAGGTGCCCTGGGCAATTTTGGGACATCATTATTCTATCAGACAGCTCACAACTCTGTGGGTGCTTCGACGGCTGTTTTTGGTGCCGTGGGCTTGATGGGTGCGTTTGGGGTCAAGCGTTATCTGATACAGAAACCTTTTCGCAAACGATTTTTCATCCCCCTGATAGGGGCGCTGGGACTGTTCGCCATGCTGGGAACCCATCCGGGCAGCGATGTCATGGCCCATGTCTTCGGGCTGACCAGCGGTATTGTCGTCGGGCTGGCGCTAACCCCCCTACTCGGTACCCGGATATTAAAAAGCCTGCTGCTGCAGGGAATCGCATGGTTGCTGTTTTTTATGTGTATTTATGACTGCTGGCGGATACAGCTGGTTTTGGGTGTTCTGGAATAATCGTTGGAAAAGGATATTCGGCTGCCACCTGTTTATTTAAAACTGACGATTATGGGATGCCCGCGATGGTTCCAATTTGGACTTGATAGAACTGAAGCGTTTCATATATGAATAACGTTCGATCAAAGTATGGCGAAGGATCCTGTATCATTTTCATGAAACAGCGGTCATAAAATTCTTATCAAACACAATTGATGAAGAAAGATGGCAAAGTGGCTCTGTCGTTCGGCAATGAAGACCTGGCTGGAAATAATAAATCTGAGAGCGCTATGAAAATCGATGATGTCGACAAAGCGATTATTAAGTATCTGGAGGAGAATGGCAGGATTTCCAACAATGAAATCGCATCCGGATTGGCCATTTCTGAAGGAACAGTCCGGAATCGGATTAAAAAACTGACCGAGAACCGTTTTCTCAAGATCAAAGGGCTGATCAACCCCAGTATGGTCAAGGATAAGCGGGTTATCTTTCTCGGGGCAAAGGTGGCGGTCAGCAAGGATCTTGAATCGGCTGCAAAGGCCGTTTCGAAACTGTCCTGTGTCAAAGCCACATCCATTGTCACAGGACGATTTGACCTGATCATCGAGGTGTTTCTGGAGCCGTATGCAGTCATTAATTTTATCTGCAATGACCTGGGTAAACTGGACTCCATTGTGGCAACCGAGAGCTTTTTGACACTGGAAAACTACAATAAATGGATCTAGGCCGCCATTCAGTATGTGCAGCAGATTGTCACAGGTTCCTTCGTCAGCCGAAATGAGTCTTTTCCGGGCGGTTTTAAGGAAAGGGATGGACAGCGGGCGCCAATTGATTCAGATGACATGGGATGACGGACCCTCAATGATTTTAGAAGCAAGTGGAGAGAAACAATGGAGCGACACTCCTGGGATGAATATTTTCTTGAACTGATGGCTACTGTTGCCAGTCGTGCAACTTGTGACCGTGGCCGCAGCGGGTGCGTGATTGTCAGAGACCGGAGAATTATCAGCACCGGCTATGTCGGCAGCCCTCCGGGACTGGATCACTGCGATGATGTGGGACATTTGATGAAGGAAGTGATTGATGAGGATGGTACTGTCCGCAATCACTGTGTCCGAACCATCCATGCGGAACAGAACGCTATCTGTCAGGCCGCTCGACTCGGTATTCCGCTGGAAGGGGCGACGCTGTACTGCAAAATGGAACCCTGTCGCGTATGTGCCATGCTGATCATCAGCTGCGGGATCACCAAGGTTGTTGCCCAGAAGAAATACCATGCCGCCCAGGAGACCCGCGAGATGTTTGGTCAGGCTGGCATCGAACTGGTGGTGATTGAAGACGAAACCGAATCCTATTCCAACCAGTAAGATTCTCCCCGGTCGGATGAAACTGTGGAAGCGGTCTCTGTTTCAGATACCCCCCCTTCTAATGTGATTGTGTCAGACCAGCAGCGAAAAGGATGGGAATCGCCGGGGGTGCACTAAAAACATGGGGGGTTATGATCATAACCGCTTCAAGAGGTTATTTATTCAGACAAACGCATGAATCCATCCTTGGAGCTCCTGGAATCCATCCCTGGCTTCCAAGGTTTTCTGAACAAACAACCTCTTTCCGCTTACAGGTCCCCACACAAATTTGGTGCCCCATCGCCGGATCCGGGTTGATTTTTTAGCGTACCTCAGGGATACTGAACAGAAGTCGGTTGGATTCTGGAAATGGAAAAACCGAATTTCCGGAAGAGAACTGATCGAAGAGAGCACGGGAAGTTGAGTTTGAAACGTAATCGCTGATAGGATCAATTATCAGAGGAAAGTCCGGGCATCACAGAGCAGGATGCTGGTTAACGGCCAGAGGGGGTGACCCCATGGAAAGTGCCACAGAAAATATACCGCCGATGGTTCGGTTCGCCGAACACAGGTAAGGGTGAAATGGTGGGAGAGTTCACACTCTTTAATGTAAGAGCCCACCGCGGGCGTGGTGACACGCCTGGCAGGGTAAACCCCATCCGATGCAAGTCCAAATAGGGTAGCGCTAATGGTTGCTCGCCTAGTTACCGGGTAGGATGCAAGAGTTTACGGGTAACCGTATTCCCAGATAAATGATTACGACTCCGGTTTTCCGGAGGACAGAACCCGGCTTAGTGATAACTCAACTTCTTCGCTGTGCGACCCCGGGCATGACCGGCTGGCCTGGGCCTCATCAACTGCAACCATCCTTCCACTATTCATTCTCTGTCGCATGGACAATTCCGGGGCCATTCTACTTGCCGGTGGTCAGTCTTCCCGGATGGGGCGTGCCAAGGCCGAACTGGAATTTAGCGGGCAGACCCTTCTCGAGCGGGTGCTGACGGCGGTTCATCCCTTGGTGAGCCAATTGATCGTCATGCTCTCCGCCTCGCAGGAGGTGCCCCGGGTTTCATCCGAACTGCAACAACGGATTGAGATTGGTCGGGATTCCAGTCCCGGGCAGGGACCGCTGCAGGGAATTGCGGATGCCATGGCATGGGTGCAGCCCTCAATCGATCAACTCTTTGTCCTCAGTTGCGATCTTCCCTTTCTTACAACGGACAGTCTGATTCGGATGCGCCGACTTCTAACGGCGGATGTGGACGGGGTCTGCGCTGAAGTGAACAACCAAATCAACCCACTGTTGGCCATCTACCACCGTCGCTTACTGAGCCAGTCTCCGTCCTTTCTGGCTGTCGGAAAAAGAAGCTGCATGGTACTGATCGATCAAGGGCGAATCGTTCGTTTGCAACCACCGCTGGATAATCCCCATGTCTATAATGATATCAACACGCCAACAGCATATGAATGGGCAAAATCCCTCTTGAAGATTTCCACCTGAGTCTCTGGCTATCCATCCGTCCTGTTTTTCCATCCGTTTTCGATTCCCTGAAACAAACCCATCACACCCCTTTTGAATTTTTTTGCTTTAAACAGGGGCAAAATGCCGGTTTTTGCGATTTTGTTCGGCTGGGTAAAATACTGGGATAATGGCAAAAAGCAGTTCTAGACCGGATGCAGGGGAAAAAATATGTTTTTTTTTATTTATTTTTGATTTGATTTGCACTATAACGAGATTATTCTCGGATGAGTATTACTAACCGGGGATATGGTTCACAGTCCACTGCACATTTGGTGCTCGTATCGCAACTGTTGTGAAGTACTCTAAAATCCGTTGCTGATTTTTGATAGTTAAAAAAAAGGAGGTTTTTAGATGGAACGTTCAGGAATTAATAAGACGCTTAAGTTTCACCAAAAAAGAAGAGAAGAGTTACGGTCCATTCCAGGAGAATTTCAACCGGGTTTGGAAGAGCTGGAGAAGGAAAAGCAGAAATTTATTGAAAAAGGAGGCGTGATTCGAAGACTGGTGATATCGAGTGATTCGGTACCAAATGTCTGGGGAGATTTTGTCAAATCAAGAATTCGAGCAACTTGAATTGTACAGCCCATATCAAGTGACACATACACTGCAAACACAGGCTTAACAAAGGAGCAACTCTTTCAAACGATAAGCGCAGCTGAAAAGAGGATCCATTCAACCGCTTGTGCGGGGAGACAGAAAATTGCAGCTGTTCTTTAACCTGAAGAGGTTATGGCTCACCAGAAGATGGATCGGGATACTCGATCTCTTCTCCCCGCCAGTTTTTCAAGCGATATCCAGAAAGAGTCTTAGCAACTATTGTATTGGGGGCAAGGGTTACTTTTCCTCCGGGTGGATCAGCAATGAAATGGGGGATTGCATATCCGCTGGTCTGTCGTCGCAGGTCTTCGATGATCTCGATGCCTTTATCCAGGCTCGTGCGAAAGTGATCCGATCCCAGAATCGGATCACACTGGAACAGTGCATAGGGTCTAACCCTTAACCGCAGCAGGTTTTCCATCAATTTTTGAATCACGGATGTGCTGTCATTGATCGTTTTCAGCAGGACCGTCTGTGATCCAATCACAATCCCGGCATCGGCCAGACGCTCAATGGCAAAAGCCGCTTCCCGGGTCAGTTCATCGGGATGTATCACATGCAGACTGAGGATCAGGGGATGGAAAGACCGCAGCATTCCGAGCAGATCGTCTGTAATCCGTTGGGGTAAAGCGACCGGTATCTTGGTCCCCAACCGGATGATTTGAACATGGGAGATCTTCCGAAGTTCCGTCAACAACCCCTTCAGTGAGTCGTTCGCCAATATCAGTGGATCACCGCCACTGACAATGACCTCTCTGATGCTTTTTGTTGCAGCGATATATGCCAGACCCTCTTTCCAGTGCCTGGCACGGCTGAGGGCCGGGGCTTCCCGGCTGAAAATGCGTGCACGGGTGCAATAGCGACAATATACCGCACATTGATGGGTCGTTAAGAATAGGACCCGGTCAGGGTAACGGTGCACAATGGCGGGGACGGGAGATTGTTTCTCCTCGACCAGCGGGTCACGGCTTTCACCGGGATTGACCTGGAATTCGGCAGCAGTCGGCACCATTGATTTCCTCAAAGCACTGTCGCTGTTCATGGTTGTCACGACACCCATGTAATACGGGGTAATGGCAAAGGGAATCTTGGACCAGCCGTGATGAAAGGCAGCAGATTCAGATTCCGTGAGTTCAAGAATCCGCCTGAGTTTTTTCACCGTATCAATTCGGTGTTGCAGTTGCCATTTCCAGGAGTGCCATTGCACCAAAGCGGCATCTGGGAAGAAACGTGCCCTGAAGGATTCCAAGGCATCGGACACCGGGCTGTTTTCAAAACGGTCTGTGCTCATCGGAAAACCATTCTCATGTTTAATGGTGCCCGGAAGACCATAGGGGGGTTGGTTGAGACAGCATCCTGATATCGCCGTCTGGAAAAGAGGGTGCTGCCTGTTCACCGGGTTCAATGAAATAGAATACTGCCATCTCCAGGCCATCTTTCAATATGGCAGAAAAGTTGGTCAAGGCATATCGACGGGATCATAATCTCGGGGAACATCTCAAGAAAAAAAGTCATGGTTCAGCATGTGCTCTGCCATGGGACTCCCACAGGGCGTGTTCCTCTTGCTGATTTTTGAAAAGCGACGGGATAATTCTCTTGACGACTCTCAGGCGGAGTTCTTAGTTTAACGATATTGACCCCGATTCCGAATCCATTGATCAGGAGTGTCGGGATTGCTGACAATTTAAACGGGTATTGGATGGCCAGTTATCTGATTCGCCGACTGCTGCTTGTCATACCGACCTTTGTGGGGATAACGCTGCTGGTTTTTACCATCACCCGTTTTGTGCCTGGGGGTCCTGTGGACAAGATCATCTCCGAATCCCAACAGTTGAGTTTTGGCAAAGGGAGTGAAACAGGGCAGTCATCCGGGCAGACCGATCGCAATGCGTCGCCGCTTTCGCCGGAACAGATCGAGGAACTGAAGGTTTTTTACGGGTTCGATAAACCGGTACTGGTCAGTTATGTCCACTGGTTTCTCAAGGTGCTTAAATTTGATCTGGGAACCTCGACCCGTTACTACGACCCGGTCTGGCAGATCATCAAGGACAAACTGCCGGTCTCGGTTTACTATGGTCTGGTGACCACCATCCTCACCTACCTGATCTGTGTTCCCCTGGGGGTTCTGAAAGCGATCAAGCACAAAACGGTGATCGACAACACCTCATCCGTGATGGTTCTGATCGGGTATGCCCTGCCTGGGTTTATCATGGCGATCATTCTGTTCGTCTGGCCGGCTGCCCGCTGGGACTGGTTCCCCCTGGGCGGATTTGTCAGTGATGACTTCAGAGAGCTGCCGCTTCTGGAACAGGTGTGGGATATTGTCCACCACTCGATCCTGCCGATTATCGCTTATATGCTGGGCAGTCTGGCAACAATGACCTTCCTGATGAAAAACACCCTCATGGACAATCTGGCTTCGGATTATATCCGGACGGCCATCGCCAAGGGGCTCTCGTTTAATCAGGCTGTTTTCAGACATGCGTTTCGTAACAGTATTATCCCACTGGCAACCCATTTTGGGAATAATATCGGTCTGTTCTTGGCGGGTTCTTTCCTGATAGAAAAGGTTTTCAATATTGACGGGTTGGGTCTGCTGGGTTTCGAATCTCTGGTGGAAAGGGATTACCCCATTGTTCTGGGGGTTCTGGTCATATCCTCCATTCTGGGTTTGTTGGGAAATATTATTTCCGACCTGTGTGTTGCCCTGGTTGATCCGCGTGTAAAATTTGATTAAGCAGATACATGAGAATCGATCCACTGACATTAAAAAAAATCCGGCGCTTTAAATCGATCAAACGGGGATATTACTCCTTTCTGCTGTTTGTTTTTCTACTGGTGATTGCCGCATTCGCCGAGCTGCTGATCAACAACCGGGCTCTGGTTGTTTTCGATGGGGAGACGCTCCGTTTTCCTGTCTACGGAGCGATTATTCCCGGCAGC
This sequence comes from bacterium, assembly GCA_018830885.1. GTDB lineage: Bacteria > SAR324 > SAR324 > XYD2-FULL-50-16 > XYD2-FULL-50-16 > JAHJRI01. Next base: position 14,743 of record JAHJRI010000450.1, read on the forward strand.
GAGTTTGGTCTGGGATATGAGTATGAGACCAATTACAGGGAGTTGCAGGCAAAATACCGGCAGATGGAAGGGACCCGCTTTGTCATTATGCCACTGGTTCCCTACAATGCTTATGAAAATGATCTGCAGACAGGGGTCTACCCCCCCTTTCCCCCCTCTTTTGCCCATCGTCACTTTCTGGGAACGGACGAGATCGGCCGGGACATGGTTGCCCGGCTGGTATACGGTTTTCGAATCTGTATCGTCTTTTCACTGCTGCTGCTGGTGATCAATTTCACCATCGGGATCTCCCTGGGGTGTCTGATGGGATATGTGGGTGGCAAATTCGACCTGCTTTTCCAGCGGGTAATTGAAATCTGGTCTTCCATTCCCTTTCTGTATGTCATCATGATCATCTCGTCGATCATCATACCCAACCTGATTATCCTGGTTCTGATCTCGGTGATTTTTGGCTGGATGGGGTTGACCTGGTATATGCGGACCGCAACCTACAAGGAAAAGGCCCGGGATTATGTGATGGCGGCCAGAGCCCTGGGTGCTTCAAACGGGAGGATTATCTTCCGCCACATTCTGCCCAACGCGGTCTCCCTGATTGTGACCTTTGTCCCGTTTTCGGTGGCAGGGGGTATCGGATCGCTGACCGCTCTGGATTTTCTGGGATTCGGTCTCCCGGCGCCGACCCCCAGTTGGGGGGAGTTGCTCCAGCAGGGAACCAACAATCTACAGGCGATCTGGATCATTTCCTCGACCGTCGTGGCGCTGGTTTTTGTCATGGTGAGTATTACCTTTATCGGGGAAGCTGTCAGAGAGGGATTTGACCCCCGCATGCACAGCACGTATGAATAATTGCCCGGTAATCAATTGGAACATGGGAGAAAAGTGATGCTAAGAAGGAGTCTGCAGGTCGCGCTGGTCATGTTGATGCTGGCGTCTTTTCAAAACAGGGGGATGGCGACTGAGAAACTGCCGAATGGGATCCAATGGCAGACCAATCAGAGTGCCCCTGTATTTGCATCCCCCCTGGCAAAGAAAGGCGGCACCTACCGTTCCTTCATTACCTCTTTCCCTCTGACACTGAGGCATGTAGGGCCGGATTCCAACGGTGGTTTTGCGGCGGTGATCTTCTCGCTGAACCTCAGCCTGGTCGGCATCCATCCCAATACGGAGGAGATTCTTCCCCAGCTCGCAACCCACTGGGCCTTTGGGGATGATCATCGCACCATGTATTTCAAGCTGGACCGGGATGCAACATGGTCGGACGGCAAACCGGTGACGGCGGACGACTATCTGTACACGCTTGAGTTCATGCGGTCCAAAGAAATTGTTGCCCCCTGGTACAACAACTACTATACCGAGGAGATCGATCGGGTTATCAAGTTTGACCCCTATACCATTGCCGTGGTTTCCAAAAACCCGGTTCCCGAATTGCAGCTCAAGGTGGCCATCAGTCCGACCCCGCGGCATTTTTACGGCAAACTCCCCAGCGATTTCGTCCGGCGGTTCAACTGGCGGATCGCACCGAATACCGGGGCATATGATATTGACGAGGTGAAAAAGGGCAAGTTTGTGACCCTGAAACGGAAAAAGAACTGGTGGGCAAAGGACAAACCCTATTTCAAGGGGCGTTACAATGTGGATACCATCCGTTATACGGTTATTCGTGATTTGAACACAATCTTTGAATATTTCAAGAAGAACCAGCTGGACAGCTTTCCACTGACGTCCCCCTCGTTCTGGCATCAGAAGGCCAAGGGCATGGAAGAATACGAAAAGGGATATGTGAAGAAGATGTGGTTTTATAACAACACCCAGCAACCCTCAATCGGATTCTGGCTGAACCAGGCCAACGATCTGTTTAAAGACCGCAACCTCAGATATGCCTTTGCCCATGCCATTAACATGGAGAAACTCCTGACTGAGGTCCTGAGAGGGGATTACACCCGGTTGAACAACCACTATACAGGTTATGGAGCTTATACAAACACGGCCATCAAAGCACGGGAATACAGTATCGAAAAAGTCGAAGCCCTGATGACGAAATCCGGTTGGACCCGGGGACCGGACGGGATCTGGCAAAAAGGGGGCAAACGGTTTTCGGTCAATGTCAATTATTCTGTGGAATTGCATACGCCACGTCTGGTGGTGTTGAAGGAGGAGGCCAAAAAGGCTGGGATTGAGCTGATATTAAAACGGCTGGATGGCAGTTCCTCCTGGAAATTGAATCTGGAAAAGAAGCATGAAGTTGCCTGGACGGGATTCAGCACCGGACTGCGACCTGCTTTCTGGGAACACTACCATTCAGCCAACGCCTTCAAGACACAGACCAACAATTTCACCAATACGGCAGACCCTGAACTGGACCGGCTCATCGAACAGTATCGTTCCTCTCTTAAAACCGAGCAGCGAATCAAGCTCTCGCTGAAAATCCAGGAGAAGCTGTTCGAAATCGGGGCTTTCGTACCGGCCTACAAGGTGGACTATTTCAGAGTGGCCTACTGGCGCTGGTGGCAGCTGCCGGATGTGCCGGCAACCAAGCATTCAGGGGACCTGTTTGACGAACTGGGCACAGCGCTTTTCTGGATGGACCCCCAGCTCAAAAAGGAGACACTGGCTGCCATGAAGTCCGGGAGGACATTCAAGCCGGAAACCATTATCGATAAAACCTTCAAGGCAGATTAACAGGATCCCCCTATGGCGGAGAATTCAGCAGATAACAGGATTCTGGAGGTGAAACATCTGGTGACCACTTTTGCGACGGAAACCGGACCGCTGCGAGCCGTGGACGGGGTCAGCTTTTCCGTCAACAGGGGAAAGTCCCTGGGAATTGTGGGCGAGTCGGGGTGCGGAAAAAGTGTCACATCACTGTCCATTCTGCGTCTTCTGCCGAAACCCGCCGGGTGTATAGCCGGGGGTGAGGTCTGGTTCGACGGGGTGGATCTGGTTCGTCTGACACCTGATGAGATGCGCTATATCCGGGGAAAGCGTATTTCCATGATTTTTCAGGAACCCATGACGGCCTTGAACCCGGTACACCGGATTGATAAACAGCTGGGTGAGGTCTACGCTCTCCATTTCCCGAAAATGTCCCTGGCTGAGATCCGCTCGGCATCGATCGAGCTGTTAAACAAGGTGGGGATCTCTGATCCGGATCAACGTCTGCGGGACTATCCACACCAGTTGTCGGGCGGCATGCGGCAGCGGGTGATGATTGCGATGGCGCTGGCCTGTCGTCCCCAGATCCTGATTGCGGACGAGCCGACAACGGCCCTGGACATGACCATACAGGCCCAGATCCTGACCCTGATGAAATCCCTGCAGCAGGAAACGGGGATGGCCATCATCTTCATTACCCACGACCTGGGAGTGATTGCCGAAACGTGCGATGATGTCGTGGTCATGTATGCCGGTACTGTGGCGGAAAGGGCGCCGGTCAACGATCTTTTCAAATCTCCCAAACACCCTTATACCCTGGGATTGCTGGCATCCATCCCCAGGCTGGAAACGCCCCCCAAACAAAGGCTGGCGACCATTGAGGGGATGGTTCCGGATCTTCAGAATATTCCTGAGGGGTGCCGGTTTCAAAATCGCTGTCACTATGCCCAGGATCGATGTCGAGAGGCATCACCCCCTGAAGAAACCGTGGCGGGTGATCATCGGGTCAGCTGTTACCGGTGGCAGGAAATCAGCCTGCAAAAAAAAGGGGATTTCTAATGGCCAGCAAGCTTTTGCGTGTCAAAAATCTGAAACAGCATTTCCTGGTCCATGGCGGGATCCTGTTTCGAAAGCTTGGGCAGGTATCTGCCCTGGACGGGGTCTCGTTTTCTGTCAACCAGGGGGAAACCCTGGGGCTGGTCGGTGAGTCAGGATGTGGTAAAACGACACTGGGCCGGTCGGTGATTCGTCTCTACAAGCCGACAGCAGGGGAGATCGTTTTTGACGGGATCAATATCACCCATCTGCGCCAGAAAGAATTGCGGGACTTGCGTCGGGAAATGCAGATGATATTTCAGGATCCGTATGAATCCCTGAACTCCCGCCACACGGTTGGTGAGATCCTGGAAGAGCCCTATGTGATCCATAACATCGGGACACGCCAGGAGAGACAGCGACTGGTATCGGAACTGCTGGACCGGGTCGGGCTGTCCCCGGGGGCGGTTCAACGGTATCCTCACGAGTTCTCAGGCGGTCAGCGCCAGCGAATCGGGATTGCACGGGCCATCACGCTCAAACCGAAACTGGTTGTTTGTGATGAACCGGTATCGGCTCTGGATGTCTCTATTCAATCTCAGATTCTGAATCTTTTAAATGACCTGCAGGAAGAGATGGGGTTGACCTATCTTTTCATCACCCATGACCTGGCTGTCGTCAAACACATGTCGGATCGAATCGCGGTGATGTATCTGGGCAAGATTGTGGAAACCACTTCATCCGAGCGAATCAACAGCCACCCCTTACACCCCTACACCCAGGCACTGATATCAGCCATTCCCATTCCCGATCCGGCCAGACACCGCAAAAAAGTCATTCTGGCTGGTGATGTCCCGTCCCCCCTGCATCCGCCATCGGGCTGTGCCTTTCACACCCGCTGTCCGGTTGTCCGGGAAATCTGCCGGACCGCTGAACCGCTGCTTGAAAAACATCCGTCCGGTGAAGCGCACTGGGTGGCATGCCACTTTGCCGGGGATATCAATCTGCTGGATGCCCCGGTGCATCCATGAGGGAGGGGGTGAGGCAACCCTGTTCCGGATAGACGCGTTCCGTTGCCGGTTCACATATTCATGTGAAAGGGTTCCATCATCGACCGTTGCAGCAGAATCTTCCACTCATAATCCACCCGTCTCTGAATATGGGCGATATTCTCGGCACTGAGATGGCTGAACCGGCCCTGGGCCTTTAAGTATTTTTCCACGGGCAGGTTTTCAGGCTCCATGTTGATATGGTAGGATTCCCCGTCCATCACTTCGTAGAGGGGAAAAATCTTTGTATGGGTTGCCAAGCGGGCGATTTCGATGCTTTTTTCAGATGATATTTTCCATCCCGGTGGACAGGGAGAGAGGACATGGATAAAGGTTGTGCCCCTGGTATCGGCCGCCCTTTTGACTTTGGCGATCAGGTCATGGGGCCAGGCGACGCTTGCAGTTGCGCAGTAGGGGATCTTGTGCCCGGTCAGGATCTGGATGATGTTCTTCTTGGGGCCTGATTTGGGAAACGAGGCCGGGGTCGTTGTTGTCCAGGCCAGTTCGGGGGTGGCCGATGAACGTTGGATACCGGTATTCATGTACGCCTCGTTATCGTAGCAGACATAAATGATGTCCTCGTTGCGTTCCGCTGCACCGGACAGGGACTGCAGACCGATATCAAAGGTCCCCCCATCGCCGGCAAAAGCCAGGACATGGGTATCGTTTTTTCCCTTCAGATCCAGCGCGGCACGCACACCGGAAGCCGCAGCGCCGGCTGTTTCGAAGGCTGTGTGCAGAACCGGGATATTCAGAGAGCTGTAGGGCCAGTTCCCGGCGATGATCGACCAGCAGGAAGCCGGTATGACGCAGATGGTATTGGGTCCCAGGGCTTTCAGGCAATGTCGCATGATCATGGATCCGCCGCACCCCTGGCAGGAGAGGAACCCTGACTGCATGTACTCTTCCTGGGGGTAACGATCACTGACGATGGGTTCAGGTGTGACTGTCATAAGCGTTCCTTCGGTCTGTCAGGTTTCAGTTAAAGGGTTTCAGTCCCATCCAGACGGAGGCTGGCAGGGGTGTCGGGCTGCTGTCTGCCTGTTTGATGATATCTTCAATCAGGGCGGGGGTGATCCCTCTGCCACCCAGCCCGGCGATATAACTGTGCACCTGAGGTGCATCGGGAAGATTGGCAATGGCGCCTTTGATCTCGTCTGCAAAAATTCCCCCTTTTCCCCAACTGCAATTTCGGTCAATGACAATCGCCTTTTTTCCGGAGCCGAGAATCGTTCTGACCACCTCGGCTGGAAAGGGTCGGAATACCCTCATTTTCAGCAGCCCGATTTTACGACCGGTTTTTCTCAGCTTCTCAATGACCAGCCTGGCAGGGCTGGTGGCACTGCTGCTGGTGATGAGGATGGTTTCTGCGTCGTCACAGTAAAGCGATTCAACCAGATCATAGGAACGCCCGAAGTGGTTGCCAAAGGAGCGACCCACATCCGGGATAACGGTTTTGGCCGTTTCGTGGGCCTGCTGCAACCGATAGCGCATTTCCATGTAATTGTCCGGCATGATCAGTCCATAAAAAGCGCTGGGATTGTCAGGATCAAGAAAATGCGCCGGTTCGAAAGGTGGCAGCCAGCTGTCAACAAGCTCCTGGTCCGGTATGTCCACCGGTTCATAGGTATGGCTGAGGAAAAAGGCGTCATAACAGACCATGACCGGCAGATTGACCTGTTCGGCAATCCGGTACCCCTGGATGATAGAGTCCAGGACTTCCTGATTATCTTCGACATAGATCTGGATCCATCCCGTATCCCGCTGGGCGAGGGAATCTCCCTGATCCGCCCAGATATTCCACCCGGGGGCCAACGCCCTGTTGACATTCACCATGACGATGGGCAGTCGGGCACCGGCAGCCCAGTGAAGCAGTTCATGCATCAGGGCCAGCCCATTGGAGCTGCTGGCAGTGAATGATCGGACCCCGGTGGTTTCAGAGGCGATGACCGATGCCATCGCCGAATGTTCCGACTCCACCTTCAGAAACTTGGCATTCAGTCGTCCATCACCGCACATTTCGGAGAGCTCTTCGACAATGTGGGTCTGAGGCGTGATGGGGTATGCAGCGATCATTTGCACCCGGGAGAGCTTGGCCCCCCAACTGGCAGCATGGTTTCCCATGAGGACCTTCTTCATTGTTCTTCCTCCATGATCATTGCGGCGCGGGGACATTCGTTGACACAGATACCGCATCCCTTGCAATAGTCCAGGGCGATCTGATACCCGTTTTCCCCGGGCTTGTTTTTCAGAACCGCGATATCCGGACAGAACATGTAACAGTTGTCGCACTGGGTACAGACACCGCAATGGAAACACCGTTTTGCTTCAATGACCGCTGAATCAAGGTCCAGGCCGCTGTTGACCTCATCAAAGCCGGTCATCCGTCGGGCAATACCCAGGGTTTTGATTTTCTGCCGGGCTGCCTTGGTAAAGTAGTGGGTGTTCAGATTTTCGAAGACGGCCGTTTTCCCGGAATCAGCCTGCTGAAGATGGGCATTTCCGGATTGAAGATACCGGCTGACGGACAGGGTGCCGGTTTCGCCGATGGAAATCCGGGATTTGATGGTTTCAAGATCCAGATCGTTAAAAAAGGCGTCGATGGCACAGGCCGCTGTTTTCCCGGATCCAATGGCCGCCGCCACATTGTGGACCGACAGGGCGGCGTCGCCTCCGGCGAACACGTTTTTCTGACTGGTTTGTCCCCATGGATTGACGGCAATCATGTTACCGGTGCATTCAATTTCCGGCGGCAGCCAATCCAGGTCGGTTGATTCTCCGATGGCGGTGATGACTGAATCTGTCGGGATCGTAAATTCGCTGTCCGGGACCGGTTCCGGTCTCCTGCGACCGGATGCATCCGGGGCGCCCAGCTTTGTTTTCCGGAACTGAACGCCCGTAACACGATTTTTCCGGGTCAGTATTCGGACAGGCTGGGTTAGAAAACTGATCTGAACACCTTCCTTCAGGGCTTCGTTGACCTCTTCCGCAAAGGCCGGCATTTCATTCCGGGACCGCTGGTAACAGATCGAAACCTGACTGCCCAGCCTCAGGGCACATCTGGCGGAGTCGATAGCGGAATTTCCGCCGCCAATGACGATGGTCTTTGTTCCCAGGTCCGGTGATTGACCGTCGGAGACCTGCTTCAGGTAGTCCAGTCCGCCCAGTACCCCGGTGGCGTTTTCCGAAGGGATGCCCAGCCTGCGACTCCGATGACCCCCGATGCTGATGAACACAGCATCAAATTTTGCCAGGTCGGACCATGGCATATCGGCCCCGACCTTCACCCCGCAGCGTATTTCAACCCCGTTGGAGACGATATTGTCAATTTCTGCGTTCAGAATCTCCCTGGGGAGACGGTATTCCGGGATGCCGTATTTCAAAAGACCCCCCGGTTTTTCCAGGGCCTCGAAGATGGTCGGCTGGTGCCCCATCCGGGCAAGATGGTATGCGGCCGTGAGACCCGAGGGCCCGGCACCGATAATGGCGACTGTTTTGCCGCTGTCCGGTCGGATCTTTTCAGGGGCGATGATCCGCAGGGCCTGGTCACCCGCTATTCTCTCCAGGGTGTGAATGGCGATGGGATCGTCGAACCGGGACCGGTTGCAGACTGTTTCGCAGGGGTGATAGCAGACTCTGCCGCAAACAGCGGGAAAAGGGCTTTCTTCACGGATCAGATGCAGGGCTTTTTTCAATTCGCCTTTTTCGAGCAGTCGCATTAATCCTTCCACATCATTCCCAGCAGGACATCCCTGGTTGCAGGGAGGAACCTGGTTCTGGTATTTGGGTCTCAGATAACGCCAGGTACCCGTCTTGTTCCACAGCATACTGGCTTCGGAAATGATGGTTTCCGGCATCTCCTGCAGGGTCCGGTATTGAATCGGTTTTTCATCAGACATCAGAACAGCTCCTTCAGACGATGGTTGTGTTGAAGGCAATGGTGGCCGCTTGAATATTTTCCGCCGCTTTTGTCGGCACCTCTTCCTTGATTGCCTCACAGACGGATTCCAGCTTGACCAGACCGGTACACCTGGCGAAAGCGCCACAGATAGCGGTGTTGACAATCGGCGCGCTGCGGCTGCCCAGATGAAGGTCGGCAGCAATGCGACTGGCATTGATACAGGCGACCCGGAACTGCTTCAGATTCTCAACGTCGATGGGTTTTAGGTCGGTGTTGATCAGGATCCAGCCATTTTCGGCCAGGCCGGCAGTGACGTGGACGACGTCGATCAGGGTATGGTCTAGAACGATGACATGGTCCGGTTTGTCGATATCGCTCCGAATCAGGATCTTGTCCTTGTCGAGGCGCAGAAAGGCTTCTACAGGGGCTCCTCTCCGTTCGACCCCGAATTTGGGAAAGGCCTGCACATAGTTCCCTTCCCCGAACATTGCTACAGCCAGGATTTTAGAAGCGATCACCGCTCCCTGTCCCCCTCTGCCGTGCAATCGGATCTCAATCATGGGATCTCCTGGGTTTCAAGAAGGGTTTTGGCCTCCGGGCAGCAGGACGAAGATTCCTTTAGGATTGCCGGGACCGATACCCCTGAGGACATGGGGTACATTTGAGTAGTAATAGAGGGCATCTCCCGGTCTGAGCGTGATGCGCCGCTCGTCGGTGATAAATTCGATCTCCCCTTCCAGACAGTAACAGAACTCTTCGCCTTCATGGGAAAGGGGAACCGGGTTCTCCTCGATCCGGGAATCAAATTCCACCAGGAATGGTTCCATCTGTTTTCCCGCCAATCGGTAGGCGAGTGCCTGATAGTTGTAGGTCATTCGGGCAGGATCAGCTTCTCTGCTCTTGGCGACAGAGAGGCGTTCGTTGGCTCGTGTCAGCTCAATTTTATCCAGTGATGTCTCGTGCACGAAAAAATGGTCGACCTTGACGCCCAGCACCCTGGCGAGATTTAAAAGCGTTGCCAGGGTGGGTGGTATCACGTCGTTTTCAATCTGGGACAGCAGGGTCGGGGTAATATTGACTTGTTGTGACAGTGTGTCAACCTGGATTCCTTTTTCTTCACGGAGGGCGCGAATTTTCCTGCCGATTCCCAGCCGCTTCAATTCTTCCATTGTGCTGCGATTATCCATGTTTTCCTGATATGAAAAAGGCTTTCCTGACCGCTGCTGGCGGTAAAAACCGAATCAGGATCAGGAAAATTTCCTGAATGAATTGTCCTGGGAGATGGTTTTAATATCCACTGATATTATATCATTTTGAAATCCATTATACAAGTTGGAGAGGGCTGCCGGGTGCACCAAATATATGTGGGTACCAGTAAGCGGAAAGCGGTTGTTTGTTCAGAAAACCTTGGAAGCCAGGGATGGATTCCAGGAGCTCCAAGGATGGATTCATGCGTTTTTCTGAATAAATAACCTCTTGAAGCGGTTATGATCAAATACCCACATGTTTTTGGTGCACCCGGGCTGCCCCAATGATAGCGACCCTCTTTATTTCATGGAATGCAGGGCAACCATGCGTGCTGTGTTCGACGGTTTGTTGTGGCCGCGTCGGTTGGTGCGATGGGATCTGCTCTGTTCCGGTTGTCAGGCACACTTTTGCGGTTGGAGGATCCATGTGGCCTGGTCTGGTAGCTATTGCCACGGAGACCAATCGTGTTGGCCGGGGGAAGTTATGATCTTGTTGCGGGGGTCTCAGGCCGGCTTTTCCCTGGGGACAACATTCCTGACCATAAAATGCAACCGGTTGAGAACATTAACCTCACTGGTTCCGGAATCAAAATCGAGAAAAAGCAGGTTCATTTTGGGATACTGTTTTTTGATCCTGGTTTCGATCCCTTTTGAGATGACATGATTGGCAATACAGCCGAAGGGCTGCAGACTGATCACGTTATCAACCCCCTCTTCGGCAAACGACGCGATTTCTGCTGCGATGAGCCAACCCTCACCGAACTGGTTGGCCAGGCTGAGGATTTTTTCCGCTTTCCTGGCGATATCTCTGATATTATGAAATGATGAAGCAAGTTTGAACCTGGAAAGGATCCGGTTGACCTTGTTTTGAAAATGGCTGGCGTAGTATTCCAGGGCCAGTATCAGAACATCTGAGAACTGTGCCTGTTTCAGGTGCGTTTTTTTATTGGCCGCCACATTCATGAAATCCTGGGTGAAAAAATCGATGATGGGTGGGACGACGGCCTCGATCCTGTTTTCGATGAGCCAGTCAACGATATTCTGGTGACCGAATGAGTTGTATTTTACATAGATTTCACCCACAATGCCGATCTTTGGATACTCTCCGGGAATCAGTGCAACCTGGTTGAAGCCTTTGACCGCCCGTTTCATCAGGTCATACATACCCGGATAGTCTTTATGCAGGATCAGGGTTTCGGCCTCCTGCAAAAATCGCGTGTGCAGATCAGCACTCTCACCGCGGTTTTTTTCCCGGGGTGCAATAGCGTAGTACATTTTTGCCAGGCTGTCTGACATCAACAGTGCCAGAAACAGGACTTTCAGTATTTTCAGCCAGTCCATTTCAAAACCGGGCTGATCGTTGAGACCCTGGGAAGTGGTGATGGAAATAACGGGAATGTCTTTAAACCCGGTTGCCAGCAGTGCCTTTTTGATGAGCGGCAGGTAGTTGGAGGCTCTACACTGTCCACCGGTCTGGGTTATTCCGATCGCGATCTCCTCATGGTTGTAGTTTCCGGTTTGCAATGCCTTGATGATATCGCCGATAATGATGGTGGCTGGATAGCAGATGTCATTGCTGGCATATCGAAGTCCGGTTTCGACGGATGCCCTGTCCGGACGGGGGAGATTGACCACATGGTAGCCGGCAGCTTTGAACACTGCCGGAATCAGGAGCGAATACTTGTCGGCGAAATAGGGTACCAGAATCGTTCTTGTTTTGTCTTTTTCGCCAAACACCGGGGTTGTCTGTCTCCTGTACGGACTCGGTTTTGCGGGCGCTTTTTTCATCTTCAACGATTCCACCATCGATCTCAGCCGCAGTCTGACGGAGCCGGTGCTGGTGATCTCATCGATTTTGATCAGGGTATAGTTTTTTCGACCGGATTTCAGGATTTCCTTGGTTTCATCTGTGACCAGCGCATCAGGACCGCAGCCAAAAGAGTTGAACTGGACGAGCTGGATGTTGTCCGGCTGGGTAATAACCCACTGGGCAGCCTTGAAAATCCGGTTGGGATAGGACCACTGGGTGATCATCTGAACCGGATCGAATCCGTTATCCCCTGTCAGCGGCAGGGCGTCTTCGGTGATGATGTCGGCTCCCAGGCTGGCCAGAATCTCCGGTGTTTTGTGATTGATCAGCGAATCGGCATGGTAGGGCCTTCCGGCGAGCACGATCAGCAGTTTATGGCTCTCCCTGGCTGCCTGAATCATCTCTGCCGCTTTTTCCTTCAGTCTGGTTTTATAGTCCTGTTGGGCTGCCAGCGCTTTTTCCAGGGCGCTCCTGACCGTCGTTTTTGAAATACCGAACTGCTTTAGATAGGTGGTGCAGGTCTTTATCAGCAGGAAGGTGTTGTCAAACGTGATGATCGGTTTGTCCAGCGGGATATGAAACCGTTGTGCCGGGTTGACAGCGCTTCCGATCACTTCGGGATAGCCGCTGACGATGGGGCAGTTGTATGAGTTGGCAGTGTCATCAAACTCTTTCTTTTCATAAATGACCATGGGATAGAAAATCCGGTCAACTTTCTGTTCCACCAGGGCCATGATGTGTCCATGGACCAGTTTGGCTGGAAAACAGATGCTGTCTGACATCACGGTACCCAGTCCCCGCTCGGAAATCTCCATGGTGGAGGGCGGCGACAGAGCAACCTGGATACCACAGGCCGTAAACAGTGTATGCCAGAAGGGAAAGTTTTCGAAGAGATTCAATACCCGGGGAATACCGATGGTCAGCTTTGGGTTTGCAACCGTTTCCTGGGCGCGGTCAAACAGCAGTCTCTGTTTTGTCTCGAATAGGTTGGTTCCAGGCTCTGTTTTCTGCCCCTGACTGTTGAAAAATTTCTCGCATTTATTACCGGAGAAAAACGATCGCTGGCTGCCAAAATTAAATCGCGTAATGACACAATTGTTTTCGCAACCTTTGCAGTGCAGCTGTTTTGTCGTGTAACGGTTGACCGCATCAAGGTTGTCGAGGTCAATCAAGGTTGATGGTTGACTCTCCTGTTCGTAGGTCTGTCTGGCGATGAGTGAGGCGCCAAAGGCGCCCATCAGTTCAGGGATGTCCGAGTAGGTAACGGTTTTTCCGGTGAGCTTCTCCAGTGCCCTGACAATGGACAGGTTTTTAAACGTGCCACCCTGCAGGACGATCTGGTCGCCGAGTTCAGACATGTCGTTCAGCTTGAGAACCTTGAACAGGCAGTTTTTGACCACTGAATAGGAAAGACCGGCACTGATCTCTTCAGCTGAGGCATTCTCCCGCAGGGACTGCTTGACCTTGGAGTTCATGAAAACGGTGCAGCGGGTCCCCAGGTCACAGGGGGCTTCCGCCTGGCAGGCGATCTCTGCAAAATCGGAAACCGGATAGTTGAGGGAGTTGCCAAAGGTCTCAATAAAGGATCCGCAACCGGAGGAGCAGGCTTCATTCAGTTCGATCCGATTGATGATACCGTTCTCGATAAAAATGGCCTTCATGTCCTGTCCGCCGATATCCAGGACGAAGGAGACCTGGGGGCTGATATGACGCGCGGCGGTAAAGTGGGCGATGGTCTCAACGACCCCCTTGTCGATGCCAAAGGCTGCCCGGATCAAATCTTCACCATACCCGGTGACCGTGGTTTTTCCGATTTTAAGGGGTAGATTGTGCTGGCGGATTTCCGCCCTGAAGGCCTCAAGTCCATGAATGAGCGTATTAACAGCATTTCCGCGGTTGTTTTGATACCAGGAAAACAGCAGTTCGTTGTCCAGGCCTGTCACGATTATCTTGGTGGTTGTGGAACCTGAGTCAATACCAATGAAGCAGGTCGAGCGGTCATATTCGCTCAGCGGCATTTTCTTGATGTTGATATTCGCATGGGTCTCTTTCCAATGCATGAACTCGGCTTGATCCCTGAATAGGGGTTCCAGCCGGTTTTCTGCATGGGAGGGGCGTTTTTTGCTGGCATGGAGACTGGCTCGGAGTTCCCTCAAATCGCTGCTGAAAACCTGTTGCGGTATATCGATGGCGGCACCCAATGCGGGCAGTAATTCGGGTCTTTCCGGGATCAGCAGATCCGTTTTTTCCATTTTGATGGCTTTCAGGAAAATCCTTCCAAGTTCAGAAAGAAATGTAAACGGACCCCCGCAGAGCATGATTTTCGGTTTGATTTCAAACCCTCTGGCCAGGGTGTTCATGCACTGGATGGCCACCGCATGGAAAATAGAGGCAGCAATATCTTCCTTGGGGATTTTCCTGGAAAGGAGGTTCTGAACATCGGTTTTTGCAAAAACGCCGCATCTGGAGGCGATGGAATAGATATTCCGGTGGTTTGCCGCCAGTGTGTTCAGTTCCTGGGGCTCAACGTTGAGCAGGGATGCGATCTGATCGATAAAGGCGCCGGTGCCGCCGGCGCAGTTACCGTTCATGCGCATATCCGGCAGTTTTTTGTCGCTGAAGAAGATCATTTTAGAATCCTCTCCCCCGATATCGATCAGGGTCCTGACTTCCGGGTAGCGATTTCTAATGACGACATCGGTGGCAATGATTTCCTGGATAAAGGGGATACCGGTTTTTTCAGCAATGCCCATACCGGCGGATCCGGTAATCTGCAGTGTAACGGTGCAGTCCCCCAACTGATCGAGGGCATTCTCCAGCAGGGTGTCAATCGTCTCGTAGATTCTGGTGTGGTGTCTGTCATACGCGGAGAAGATAATATCACCCCGTTCATCAACAACCGCTATTTTGGCAGTTGTTGACCCGATGTCAAGTCCAGCTTGATATGGTGTAACGAGGTTCATGATGTTTTTTCAGCTTTAGATCAAAACCGGATGCCAATCAGATCATCCCACACCGTCCCGTGAAACTCCATGGTACTGGTTCCACCCAGGGCTGGGATCCTTTATTAAATCCTTCATTCCTGATCGGAATACAATTATTCAAAAAACCTGCAAAAACAGTCAGTGAAGCAAATAAACAGATTGCAATACCAGTATCCAGACTTGACAAAGCGCTTTGGATGACGCTTTATCTGAGTGATAACCAATGGGTTGTCAGCTCATTTTTCATTTTGGTTGAGCGGGTTGCCGATCCGTCGGGCGAGGAAAGACGCGGCGAACTGCTGTCTTGCCGCCTGACAGCCGTCCAGACCCAATAAAATGGATGATATCGGTGCTTTTTTCTTATACTTATATTAGGTCATTTGAAAATTGCAAGGAGAATATCGGCTTTCTATAAGAATAGAATCAGGAAAGCGCTGCCATTCTCATGTTTCGCTGAGCCCCCGCCTGGGGCATGCTGGTTTGTTTGAGATGTTCACCCCGTTTGAACGAATGACCCATCATTCCAGCAAATCCTTGATGTCCGTTTTATTGTGGACCGGTTTTGGAAAATCAGAAAAGAGCTTATCTTTTTGCGGGCTTGTCAGTCCTGTTATGGTCCACGGTGGCTTCGGCCTTCAAGGTGACACTACAATACCTGGACCCGATCCAGCTGCTGCTCTATGCCGGACTATTTTCCATCGTGATACTCGGTGGTATTCTGGTCGCCCAGAAAAAGATCGCCGAGCTGCTGACCTGTCAAAAAAGGGATCTGGTTTCAGCTCTGCTGCTGGGAATACTGAACCCTTTTCTCTACTATCTGGCGCTGTTCAAAGCATATGATCTCCTCCCGGCTCAGGAAGCACAACCGATCAACTACACCTGGGCATTAACACTGATGTTTCTGTCCATTCCCCTGTTGAAGCAGAAGATGGGGATCACGGATTTTCTGGCGGGGTTGATCGGCTATTTCGGAGTTGTGGTTATTTCCACCCATGGGGATATCAGCAGCATGCGGTTTACCAGTCTTCCCGGTGTGATGCTGGCACTGGGGAGCACCTTTTTCTGGGCCCTGTACTGGATCTACAATAAAAAATCCCGGCTGGATCCCGTTGTCGGGCTGTTTTTGAATTTCTGCTCCGGATGCCCCCTGATTCTGGTGGTCTGTCTCATATTTTCCGATCCCATACCCGAAAATCCGGTCGGTCTGCTGGGCGCCGCTTATGTGGGGGTGTTTGAGATGGGGATCACCTTTGTTTTCTGGCTTTATGCATTGAAGTACTCTGTCAACACCGCCAGGGTCGGAAACCTCATCTTCATCTCACCTTTTCTCTCGCTGGTATTTATCCATTTTCTGGTTGGAGAGGCGATTCTGCCATCGACACTGATCGGACTGGTATTCATCATGATGAGTATCATGATCCAGCGGTTTTCTCCCAAAGCAGCGGGTATACCGGCACCGTGATGGCCGGTACCGGTATCGAACCCTTACGGGGGAATTACCGATTGATAAAATAGTTAAATTTTCATAACCTTAACTGAAGGCAGACAAGGGGTCTGCCCAGTTGCCAAATCCAATCAACAAACCCATATGAGACTATCACAATTACTGGGCCGCAGCATTCGTGAGACACCGCGTGATGCCGTGACGATCAGCCATATATACCTGATGCGGGGTGGTTACGCGCGGCCGGTATCGACGGGCATATATTCCCTGCTGCCATTGGGCAGAAAAATCACAAAGAAAATCGAGCAGATTATCCGCGAAGAGATGGACCGGGTGGATGGACAGGAAATCCTGATGCCGCTCGTATTGCCGGCTGAGCTTTGGGAGGAGAGTGGTCGTTACCAGAGTGTGGGGTCTGAGTTGCTGCGATTTCAGGATCGAAACGAGAAACAGATGGTCCTGGGGATGACCCATGAGGAAGCCGTGGTTCATCTGGTGAGAACTGAGATCAATTCTTACAAACAGTTACCTTTCATGGTCTACCAGATTCAGACCAAGTACCGTGATGAAGCAAGACCCAGAGCAGGATTGCTGCGTGTGCGAGAGTTCAGGATGAAGGACGGCTACTCCTTTCACGTCAATTCAGAGGACCTGGATGCATACTATGAGCGTGTTCATGGTGCCTATTCCCGCATCTTCAGACGATTGGGGATGAAAGAGGTGATTTCAATCCAGTCCGATACCGGTATGATGGGCGGTAGTATTGCCCACGAATTCATGGCCGTGGCGGACGCCGGTGAAGATACGATTTTTGTAACGGAATATGGGAGCTACAAGGCCAATCGGGAAGTGGCTACCAGTGCGGTTGAATTTGCCGGTGCAGATCCCCTGCCGCTGAAAAAGGTCAGTACCCCCGACATGAAGACCATCGAGGGGTTGGCAACATTCCTGGGAATCGAGACCGCCCAGACAGGCAAGGCTGTTTTCTACGTGGACAGTGCTGGAAAACTCTATTTTGTTGTGATCCGGGGCGATTTTGAAGTCAATGAGACCAAACTGGCCAACCATCTGCAGGTATCGGATCTGCAGTTTGCAGAGGATTCTCAGATCGAGGCCATCGGTGCGGTCCCCGGTTACGCATCCCCCATGAATCTTAATCTGGACAAAGTCCGGGTTGTCTTTGACCAATCAGCCCGGCATTCGTCAAATCTGGTGGTGGGGGCGAATGAAAAGGACTTTCACTATCTGAACTTCAACTTTGACCGGGATATGGGGGATCTGGCTGAGAAAGTCGAAGTGGCCGATATCGCCAATGCAAGGGAAGGGGATCCGGATCCATTGGATGGATTGCCGTTGATCATGAAACGGGGGATTGAGGTGGGCAATATCTTCCAGCTCGGAACCAAGTACAGTGATCTCATGAACTGTCGTTTTCTGGACCCCAAGGGGAAATCACAGCCCATGTTCATGGGATGTTACGGTATCGGTGTCGAGCGCAGCATGGCGTCTGTCATTGAGCAGAGTCACGATCAATACGGGCCGCTCTGGCCGTTCAGCATTGCTCCCTTTGAAGTTCACCTGTGCGCCCTTAATATCAATAAGGAGGGGGTGGGAGAAGCGGCTGAAAAACTGTATGCGGAAATGATACAGGCGGGTCTGGATGTGCTTTATGACGATAGAAATGAAAAAGCGGGATCCGCCTTCAATGATGCTGACCTGATTGGTGTGCCATTCCGCCTGATTGTCTCACCCAAGAATTTTGAAAACGGTCAGGTCGAATTCAAAACCCGGGATGGCAAGCGAAAGGAAATGTGGGGCATGGACGAGGTGGTGGGAAAAATTGTCGCCATCGTCAATGAGGCCCGTGCCGAAGCCAGGGATGTATAATCCCGGTAGTTCCGTTTCCGGACCAGCCCTTTTACGGTGGGGGCCCGGCTCTGGATCTGAACGCCGGTAAATCATCCGGCAGTGTTTCTGTGCCACTGTTTGGAAGAGATCCCCGACGATTCGACCCACTTTCCAACAGGGTTGAGTCTATTCCTGTCACTCAGGCCGCAACCGGTCCGATGAGCATATCAGCCAGACGGGCCCGGTGATAGACGGCATCTCCATAGAGCACCTGGTTGTGTTTCTGGCGTTTAAAGTAAAGGTGAATAAAGCACTCCCAGGTGAATCCCATCCCGCCATGGTACTGGACGGATCGGCTTGAACAGAACGCGGCCATATCACTGGCGGCTGCTTTGGCCATGGTTGCATAGCGGTCTGCTTCCTCCGGTTCATGGTCAATGGCACAGGCCGCATTGTAAACATGGGACCGCGCCGAATCGATCATGATCATCATGTTGACAATCGGGTGCTTGACTGCCTGGAAAAAACCGATTGGCCGGTCAAACTGCTTTCTCTCCCGGGCGTACGCTGCGGTTGTCTGCAGTTGCCATTCACCGGCGCCACACATATCGGCAGATACCATGGTCAGAAGCGCCGGTCTTGCCTTTTCCAGCGCCGCACGTCCCCTGCCGGGCTCCGCCGCCACATTGGCCGGCCCGACAGCGACATTCTCGAATGTCACGTGGGCCTGATCCCGACTGAGATCAACAATGGCGTCGGGGATGATGGTGACTCCCGGGGCATCAACCGGAACCACAAACAGACCGATGCCGGCCTGTGAAGCGGCTTTCACCACCAGAAAATCCGCCTTGCCCGCATCCTGAACGAACCATGAAGCACCATTCAGTGCCATCCCCCCATCGGTGAAGGAAACGGCAACATCCGTTGCAGAGATCTCCCATGACCCTTTTGCATTGGTAATGGCCAGACTGGCGGTTTTGTCGGCGGCAATTTCACCCAGGGCGGCTGCCGCACCCTCCGTTCCACAGGCAGCAAGGACATATGTGGCATTGACAGTGGCCATCAGAGGGGAGGGCAGTGCCGCACGACCCGCCTCCTCAACCAGTGTTGCCACTGCAACAGCCCGCATGCCGAGCCCCCCGGCTGACTCGGGGACAGCCATCGTGTTCCAGCCCAGTTCTGTCATCTTTTGCCAGGTTTTCCTATCCCACTGGCATTCCGGTTTTCTCTCCGGGTCGGGATTTCTGGCCAGGAGGTCCATCAGTGTGAGTTCATTGCAGTGCTTTTTAAAGAACTTGCGGGCTTCAGCCTGCAGGAGCTGCTCTTCCACGCCGTACCCAAAGTTTTCAGGCTGTGTCATCTCGTTCTCCTCTTTATTTTGATTTGGGCATGCCAAGCACGCGTTCCCCCAGAATATTGCGCAGGACTTCACTGGTTCCCGCCGCAATCGTCATGCCGAAGGAGTTGAGATAGGCCAGTGGCCACTGACCTTTGGCCGGTGCGTTTTCGTCGGTGATATAGAGTGTGCTGGCTGCCCCTTCAATCTCCAGAGCCAGCGCGGATACCTCCTGATTGATTTCCGTTCTCACCAGCTTTCCCTGCAGGGGGATCCGCAGCAGATGGTCGGTCAGCCCCTTGACCCGTGAGCGACGGAACGATTCTGACAGACCCTTCTGTCGAATGACCAGATCCATGATCCGGTCTCTGATAACCGGGTCATCGGCCGCTGTTTTGTCGTTGCGAGGCGATTTTTTTGCCAGTTCGATCAGCATCATGGCATTTTCCGTTTCTGAGGAGGAGTCAGACCGCAGGCTGCCCGCGGACGGGGTGACCAGCGGACCTGCACCCCGCTCATGCAGCAGGGTGGTCATGGCTACCTGCCAGCCGTTCCCCACTTCATCCAGCCGGTAACTGTCCGGGATCTCAACATTGTTGAAAAATACTTCATTAAAACCCGATTCTCCGGTCATTTTAATCAGCGGCCGAATCTCCACCCCTTTTCCCACAAAATCCCCGATGGGCAGGACGAAATAAGTCAGTCCCCTGTGTTTGGTGGATCTGTCATGGCGGCAGAGGATAATCATCCAGTCGGAGAACTGGGCCAGTGAGGTCCATATCTTCTGCCCATTGATAATCCAGGTGTCTCCGGTTCTTTCCGCCATGGTCTGGCAATTTGCCATGTCAGAACCGGCATCGGGCTCGCTGAATCCCTGGCACCAGATCTCTTCGCAGGAAAAAATCTTCGGAAGCAGTCGCCGTTTGAGTTCTTCCGAGGCATGATGGAAGATGGTGGGGGCTGCCATTCCCAGGGCAACGATATTCGGGAAAAACGGTGTTCCTGCGCGCGCGGTCTCTTCGTTGGCAATGCGCTGACAGTCACTTCGCCCGCCTCCGCCATATTCCCGGGGATAATCGCACCCCACCAGTCCACCCTCATATGCGGCGCGCTGCCAGTTTCGCAGGTAATCGAGCTGTTCATGGGTCATAATTTCGAGTGCTGACTGGGGCAGACGCACGGCGGGAGGACCCGGCGTATGACTGGCCAGCCACTCGCGACAATAAACGCGAAATTCAGCTTGTTCAGGGGTATCCCTTCTTTCTGATTGACTCATGGTCGTGTCCCTCCAAAAAGTTGTCTGGCGATCAGGTGACAGAAAACCGGCTGCTGCCCTTTTCTATTCCCGGATCGGGTATAATCCTACTTAGCCCACAACCGGGGGACCCGTCAATGGATGCCCTGTAACTATTCACCTGTATACGCCCCAAAGGTATTGTATTTCAAGAAACGCATGAATCCTCCTGGAGCTCCTGGAAGCCATCCATGGCTTCCAGGGTTCTTGAAGCACAATACCTTCGGGGCTGAGCGGAAAACAAACTGAATAGATGCGATGCCCTTTTGATCCCTTATGCATCAAGCTGATTTTGCTCAAATTTCTCAATCAGTTCGTGCAGTACGGTGTAGCTCTTGATGGAGTCCTGTTTTTCAATCACGATGGTCAATTCAGTCAACGTGGATATGATCTCCAGCAGGTTGATGTTTTTCCAGGCCAGGGACTGGAGGACCTGATAGGTAATGCCCGGTGTATGGAAGAAATCACTGTTGAACACGATGGTGAGTGCCACCAGCTCTTCCTGTTTGTGCAGGATGGTCTCTTTTTTGAGGTGTTTCTCGATTTCATCATGGTATTTCTGGCTGATGGCAATGCTGATCTCACGATTTCCAATCGTAATGTTCAAAAAGTCCCCCCGCCCAAAATCCACCAACCCGTAAAATGATTTCAACTGCTGCAGCAACGTGCTTGTTTTGACAATATTGAAATCGCAGATGCTGGTCTTCATCGTCACTTCACAATCCAGCCCCAGCGGATGCCGGATGCTGATCCGGTCCCTGACCTCCTCTGCATAGCGTCTCAGTGCCATGATGATCGAGGCTTCGGTAACCGGCTTTCCAAACTCCGATTCGATTCGTGGCTTAAGCTCGGTGGCCAGATTTCCGAAATGGATGATCCCCCGGCTCAGTGCCTCCAGGAGAAAGGGCTGTTCCATAATCAATTTTTTGACAAATTTACTAACATTCATATTGATTTTTTAACATCCAGTTATTATTATAACAAACAGATCAAATTTACCGCAATTTGACACAGTTGAGACTGGCACTCTACTTATATTACAATCAGCTGATAAAAGGAACCTTGGAATCGGGGTAATTGTCGAATTATTCCGGCCATGGTAAACGTTCCGGTTTTCGCCAGAGTCGTGGCTTGCTCAATGTCGTCTCAGCATGGTTACTGGAAAGGACAACCGGCGGCAATGGCCGGGGGACCGCTTACCTGCTTTCCGGGAAGATCCTGAAGATCAGGCGTTTCTCACAGCAGTACCGGTTTTTCCCGGAGTGAATGGGATCCGTCGGTTTCTTTTGAAAAACAGCGTCCATCCCTGTCTGGTTCGGGCTGATGGAGCAGGTGCTTTCTGAACCGTTTTTGATGTGATACCGTTCTCTGCCAGAAGGCAGAGGGATGCCCCATCCTGCCGATGATGCCGGATTTCGTGGCAGGTGACATTCCATTAATACAACCCGTGCTTCCTGAGGAGGATACCAATGAGTTTGCAAATAAGAGGGGTTTACACAGCTATTATCACACCCTTTGACACGCAAGGGAACATTGATGAGACTGCCTATCGAAACCTGATCGATTTTCAGATCGAAAACGGGATCGATGGTCTTGTCCCCTGTGGGACGACCGGTGAGAGTCCCACACTGTCCCACGAAGAACATGATCGACTGATTGAGATTACCGTTGACCATGTCGCCAAAAGGGTTCCAGTTATCGCGGGAACCGGCAGCAATTCAACCCGGGAGGCAATCCGTCTCACGACCCATGCCAAAAAGGCGGGGGTGGATGCGGTGATGCTGGTCAATCCTTACTACAACAAGCCCACGCAAAAAGGGCTGTTCCTTCATTTTCGCGAGATTGCCAACGCGGTTGATATTCCCTGTATGGTTTACAATATCAAGGGTAGAACAGGCGTGAATCTGGAGACGGACACGCTGATGGAGTTGTGTGCGGCCTGTGAGAATATCGTTGCCGTCAAGGAGGCTTCCGGTGACCTGGAGCAGATAAAATCCGTTATCGCGAGGCGGCGGAAGGGATTCAGCGTAATGTCCGGAGATGACAATATTGCGTTGAAACTGATCGAAGCGGGTGGCGACGGGGTCGTTTCGGTGGCGTCCAATCTCATTCCCGGGAAAATGGTGACCATGGTCCATTCTGCGCTGAAGGGGGATATTCAGGAGGCAAAAGCTCTGGAAGCCCCTCTGGCCGATTTTTTCAAGGCGATGTTTGTCGAGACCAATCCGATTCCGATCAAGACGGCGATGGCAATGGCGGGACGGTGCCAGGAGGTGTTCCGTCTGCCAATGTGCACGCTGACCACTGAGGAAAACAGGAAGATTGTTGCGGATTGTGTGGCCAGGGTTTAAGCGGATTGTCTGGCTACATTCTGTGATTTCTGGTTAAATGGAAGTTTGAGAATTAATCCGGACACTTTTTCAGTTTTATCCGGGTTTTTCACGGGGTTTAAAAAAATTTCCACTGACCATCATGTCTTTAATTCTGAGTTGCCAGTCCGTTGGTAAATCCTACGGAGCACAATCGCTGTTCACAGGAATTTCAATCTCGTTTGACAGCGATGAGCGAATCGGTCTGATAGGCCCGAACGGATCGGGCAAATCCACCCTGCTCCGTATTATCGCCGGCCTGGAATCTCCGGACGAGGGCGAAGTAACCCGGAAAAAAGATATCCGGCTGGCCCATATTCCCCAGCAGGATTTTCTCGATCCGGGCAAAAGTATTGAATCGACCCTCCTGGACGCCCAGGCGGGTGAACCGATCAATGACATCGAGCGCTACAATCGCGCCCGTCGCTGGATCGGTCGTGCCGGTTTTTCCGACTCGGATCAGAAGGTCGAGACGCTGTCCGGCGGATGGAAGAAACGCCTGGCGATTGTGTCCGCTCTGATTCAGGAACCGGACCTGCTGTTGCTGGATGAGCCCACCAATCATCTGGATCTGGAAGGCATTATCTGGCTGGAGGAACTTCTCACCAATCCCCCCTTTGCATTTATCCTGGTCAGCCATGACCGTTATTTCCTTGAGATTGTAACCAATCGTGTGGTGGAACTGAATAAACGGTATCCGGATGGTTTTCTGAAGGTGGACGGCAGCTACAGCGAGTTTATCTACTATCGGGAAGCTTTTCTGGACAGCCAGGTGCAATTGGAGACCGTGCTGGCCAACAAGGTGCGACGGGAAAGCGAGTGGCTGCAGAGAGGACCGAAAGCGAGATCCACGAAAGCCCGCTTCAGAATCGACGAGGCCTACCGGTTGAAGGCGGAACTGTCGGCGGTAAAAAATCGCAATCTGCAGATACAAACAGTCGATATTGATTTCGACAGTACCCGTCGAAAAACGAAAAAGTTGCTGACGGCCAAAAAGATCCGTAAATCCATGGGCGGGCGGATTCTTTTTGAGGACCTCAGCCTGACCCTGACCCCGGGATTCTGCCTGGGGCTGCTGGGTCGCAACGGTTCCGGGAAAAGCACGTTGATCAGTATCCTGGCGGGTCTGGATGAACCGGACCAGGGTGAGATCCAGCGGGCGGATGGGGTCAAAACGATCCTGTTTGAGCAGGACCGGAGCCTGTTGAATCAGGAAGAGACCTTGCACCAGGCGTTGTGTCCCGCAGGGGATGCGGTGGTATTCAGGGACCGTTCCATTCATATTGTGAGTTGGGCCAAACGGTTTCTTTTCAACGCCGAGCAGCTTGAGATGCCCGTCAGACACCTCTCGGGCGGTGAACAGGCTCGCATTTTCATCGCCCGACTGATGCTTCAGCCGGCGGATATCCTGCTGCTGGATGAACCTACCAACGATCTGGATATCCCTTCTCTCGAGGTACTGGAAGAGAATCTCAAGGATTTTCCCGGCAGCATCGTGCTCGTTACCCATGACCGGTTTCTGCTGAACAGCCTCTCCAAAGCCGTGCTTGGACTGGATGGTCATGGCGGGGCCATCCAGTATGCAGACTATCCCCAATGGTTGGCTTCTCAGAAAACCGAAAAACCGGAACGGTCAGGGCCAGTTGGCAAAACGAAACCCAAACAGTCGCGCAGGAAATTCTCGTACAAGGAACAGCGGGAATGGGAAACCATCGAAAATAAGATCATGGCGGCGGAAGAAGCGGTTGAGCAATGTCAGGCGGAGATGCTGGATCCGGCTGTGACAACCGATCCTCCGAGACTGGAGGCGTGCTGCAGTCGCCTGCAGGCGTGCCAGGAGGAGGTCGAGCGCCTCTATCACCGCTGGGAAGAGTTGGATGCCATCAGGCAGGGCTTTGAGGGAGGATGATACGCCCCAGGTCACCCTCTGAGCGAGCAGGGGTTCGGTTTTTGGACTGGTCAATTCTCTGAAAAAGCTCTATATCTATTGCGGAGGTATCTTTTAAGCAACAACCGGTCGTTTTTCGGCTGTTGTTTCAGAATTGGGGCGGGCTGCAGGCCCGCTGGAAAGCTATTCAGGTTCAGTTATAGAAGCTAAGACCTGTATGTCATTGAACTCATTCTCGACGTTCTTCGCTGCGAGTCTCGCGAATTCAGCCATGGTCGTTTTCCGAGGGCGGTCGTTGACATCGCTATCATGGCGATGTTTAACCACTCCCAATCCATTCAATCACATACAGATCTCAGCGTCTGCTCAGAAAAAGTAGTGAATAGTTATCTGCGACTTTTTAAATAGCCTGGCTAATCGTGTCAATGTCCCTGATTTAGTTCCGTCGAGGGGATTCCGGCTGTTGTGCGGGGTTCAAGACGGTCATCGTGTCAATGGACTGTGCCGGAGCGGTTTGTTTTTGCCTGTTCCCCGATTTCATCTCCTGGGGCAGACTTTCAAGCAGCGCTGCTGATTGTAATATTTTGTATATATCCGGAACTGTGCAGTTCTGAGTTCTCTTCTAAGTGGCTGAACTTATGCATAATGTATATCTCGGGTATTGTCATTTCGCGCTCGACACGGAATCCAGAATGATTTCAAAGATATGCTAACCTGGATGCCGGATCAAGTTCGGTATGAGGGGGAGAATGCTAGACTTTCAAGTTCGTAACAGACCACCAGACAACATGCATTGGGGTCACCTGCGGGTGACCATGGGAGCCTATGAAAACAGGAAAACAGGAGTTGAATTTCGAGGAGTACCATATCGACCAGGAGCCTTATTATCTGCCGATCAAGGATGAGGTCAAGATATTCAGGGCGGCCTTCCTGGCCAAGATTCCGGTTTTGTTGAAAGGTCCGACCGGTACGGGAAAAACGCGGTTTGTCGAGTATATGTCCTATCAGTTGAGCCGGGAGATGAGTCTTGAAGAGAAGGATGGCAACGCCTTTCTGGCCCTGATCACCGTGGCCTGTCATGAGGACCTGACCACGACCGATCTGGTGGGGAAATTTCTCCTGAAGGGGGATGAAACCATCTGGGTGGATGGTCCGCTGACCCGGGCGGTGTTGAAGGGTGCCATCTGCTATCTGGATGAAATTGTCGAAGCCAGAAAGGACACAACCGTGATTATTCATCCGCTTTCCGACCATCGACGCTTACTGCCGATCGATAAAAAGGGAACCATTATCGAGGCCCACCCCAATTTCTTTCTGGTCATATCCTATAATCCCGGTTACCAGAGCCTGATCAAGGATTTGAAACAGAGCACCAAACAGCGGTTTATCGCCATTGATTTTGACTATCCGGCCAGGGAACAGGAAGCACTGATTATCCAGCATGAAGCCGATATCAACCAGGAAATCGCCTATGAACTGGCGAAGCTGGGTGAAAAAATCAGACATCTCAAAGGTCATGCGCTTGTGGAAGGGGCCAGTACCCGGTTGCTCATCTACTGCGGGAAACTGATCCGAGGGGGGATATCCGCCAGAATGGCCTGTGAAGTAGCGCTGACAGCCGTGCTGACCGACGAAAAAGAGATTCAGCGGGCGATTAACGAAGTGATCACTTCGATATTTCCCTGACAACCGATCATGACGACCGATTCCAGAGCAGAATCCGGCGGACCAACCGCTGACCCTTCAACATATACTGATCAGGGTCTTTCCGGGTCAACCCTGTTAGAGAATGCCAGAACAGCCTTGTCTGAAACAGATGGTATTTCCAATGATTTCAGGCAGACCCTTTTGAATCTGGATGCGGGGATGATCGCCAGGCTTGCCCATGCCGGCGGGGTTCTCAGGCGGGACAGTTGGCCATGCGGATTAACCCGCCAGGACGCGCTGCAAATGGTTGAACCACTCTGGCAGGCTTTTCCGGACTGCGTCGGTGCTGTTTTAACAGCCTTTCAGCAGGCGTTGCCCGGTCTATCCAGAAAAGAGATCAATGAATGGATCAATGCTGGATGGCGTTTTCAGAAAGCCTTTCCGTCGCATCCCCGCCTCTGCGCGTCCTATTTTCAGGCAAGTCCCGTTTTTTTTTCCACCCGGGCATTTGGCAATCTGGAAGCCTGGGTGGATGAAGCCTTGCGAATTGCTGCCATTTCGATCCCGGTGGCAGGTCGGTATATGGACCGGACCCCCGAATTTGTCGACAGGGACAGCCTGCTGCATCTCAGGGAATGGAGTGAGAAGATCAGGGAAATACTGGGTGTTGATCCGGAAGCCCAGGCAGCATCCCTGGGATTTATCGAATTCAGTCCCAGGTTGCTGGAGAAGATCACCTTCCGTATTTTCCAGAGCTGGCATGCTGCAGGGATGCAATTGATGCGAAAATCCCCAACCATGGCGGGACGCTATTTTTCAGAAATACCCCGGGGTCTGTTTTCCCTTTACCAGACAGAGATGCGGAAGATTTTTGATCTGACGGCAAAGGTCGCGAAAGAACTCCCCGGGAAAGCGGTAGAACTTTATCAGTCTGCCGCTGCGGCTCTTTTGAACCTCAATCCCAATGTACGGGAAAGAGTGCTGGATATCACCCGCAAAAACGGACAAAGTCACCCCGATCTGGTGCAGGACGTTTTTAATCGGATTGTTGCCGGGATTCAACCGCTGTCCTATCCAGACCAGGAAATGGTCATCAACTCCGAATCAACCCTGGGGAGTCTGTCTGCCCGGGTTTCCAACGTCTACTTCGATAATGCCGCTGTTCTGCTGGAATCGGTCCGACCTTCTTTTTTCCCTTTCTGGGTGGAAGCGGGTTGTTTACGTCTGGCTGTATCCGAGCAGGATGGTATCGACTATTTCGGGTTCGATTCCCGGGAGTCCCGGGATGCCCTGGCCAAATGGAAAGAGGCGGTCTTTCTGGAAGACTGCGAAAAACAGTTGTCTGTATTTGCCAGAGCACTCTGTGACAGGGAGATTCGTCTGAAGGCTTCGGGAAAAAGGATCCCGGAGGAAAAAGAGGCTTTCCGGCAATCCCCTGAGGAAAGCGGAGAGGTGCTTTATCTTCCGGCATTTATTGCTGAAGACGACACCGCCCCGGATAATTTCAGACAATACAAAGTCGCTGTCGCCCATCAGGCCGGATATATTGAATTCGGCACGTTTGGCCCCGAATACACCCAGATTCGGTTGGTTTTCAAAACATTTCCCATTCCTGAGCTGATTCGGGACATCTTCTTCATCCTGGAGGACGGACGGATTGACAGGTGCCTGCGCGCCAATTACCGGGGTCTTTGTCAGGACCTGGACGGGGTGCTGAATTCCCTGATCCGCAAACGCAACTTTCCACAGGATTCCGCTCTGCATGAAGCGCTTGAGGTGCTGTTGCGACTGGTGTACCGCTGTCTGGATGAGACCGGTCTGCCACCGGGAGTCAGGCCTTTTGTGGAACGTTTCCATGAGACCCTGTCGGATTTTTACACCCCTGCCACTACGGTTGCTGATGTTGTCGCCAAAGCGGTGGATATCTATTACCTGCTGACGCCACTTATCCCGACAGAGACCTATATCCCCTTCCAATCCCTTGAATACCTGGCCATGTCTGACCTGGACCTGATGTCTGACGGAGACGGGGACGAGGTCCCTCAAAACCTCAAAAGCGGTGAAGACACCCCTGGTGAGGGAGTGAGCCTTTCGGAGGAGGATAAAGAGCGGTTGCTTGAATTGTTGAAGAATATCTCCCTGATCGAACCCATTAAAAAAGGCCAGGGTGGGAAAGGCATCCTGATTGAGGATCTGACCGGCCAGGTGGTGGGTGAGCCGGAAGATTCTGAAGAGATCAATCCGGAGCCGGAGAGTCGGATTGTTGTCTCAGGCGGACTTTCAAAACTGACGACCCGCAAGGGACCTTTCTTCTACGATGAATGGGACTACCTTCAGAAAGACTACCGCAGGAAATGGTGCTGCCTGCGGGAAGTGGCCGTTGCCCCGGCTCAAACCGATTTGTATGAAAAAATATACAGTGAATACAACGATCTGATCAAGGATGTCAAAAGACAGTTCCAGAGGATCCGGCCCGAGGAGCTGGAACAGGTCAAAAGACTGGAATGGGGAACGGAGATTGACTTTAATGCCATGATTCAGAATGTCGTTGATCGAAAAACCGGTGACACCCCTTCAGACAGGATATTTTCCAGAAGAGAAAAAAAACGCCGCCGGATTTCCACTTTCCTGCTGATCGACATGAGTGCCTCTACGGACCGGATGGCCGCCTCACTTTACGGTTCAGGGGCCGATCATGGAGTGCATCTCAACCCCGAGGCGGGGTCGCCGCTTGACAGCGGAAAGCGGATTATCGATATCGAGATTGAAAGCCTGGTGGTGATTGCGGAAGCCCTCGAAGCCCTGGATGACAGCTATGCCATTTTCGGTTTTTCGGGTTATGGCAGGGAGCAGGTGGAACTGTTTTCCATCAAGGATTTTGCCGATCCCTATTCCCAGGAGACCAAAAACCGGATCTGCGGGATTCAGCCCCGAAAAAGCACCCGTATGGGTCCGGCGATTCGTCACGCCAGCAAACGACTCAGAGAAACCGATTCTGATCATCAACTGTTGATCATGCTGAGCGACGGCTATCCCCAGGATATGAACTATGGTGAGGATCGAACCTCCCAGACCTATGCCCTGCATGATACCCGCATGGCGCTGATTGAATCGAAACGGTCCGGGATCCGTCCTTTCTGTATTACCATTGATCAGTGCGGGGATGACTATCTGCGCAGGATGATCGATCCGGGCGGATACCTGGTGATCAAAGATATCTATTCACTGCCCGCAGTTCTGCCCCGGGTGGTGGAATCACTGATGGGATGAGCCATGATTGTGATCAGTATGTGTCTGCTGGGAACGAACTGTACCTATGCCGGGAAAAACAACAGCAGTGAAAAAGCCATGGACCTGTTTCGTTCCGGAAAGGCGATGGCTGTCTGTCCGGAGCAACTGGCCGGCTTTCCAACGCCCCGGATTCCCGCTGAGATCGTCGGTGACCGGGTGATCAACGAGATTGGAGAGGACGTGACCCGGCAGTTTCAGAACGGCGTGGACGAGGCCGTCCGGCTGGTGCAGCTGGCCGGTTGCACGAAGGCCCTCCTGAAGTCCAGGTCTCCATCGTGCGGATGCGGGAAGATATATGACGGCACGTTTTCACATACGGTGATTGATGGCGATGGCCTCTTTTCCCGGAAGCTGAAAGAAATCGGCCTATCGATAGAAACAGAAGAGACATGAAGCAGACCGGGTGGTGGTATGAGTGAGCATCTGAAACCCTGGAAAATCGATCTGGACCGGTACCCGGGAGAGACACTGAGCAGTGTGGCTGATATTTGTGGTGTCATCCTCTCCGCATTGAGCGGCCTTGAAAGTGCGATGCGGCAGTTTCACCCGCCCATCCTGCCAAAAATCCAGCAGGCGATCCAGCCTTTTGAACATCGTCTGAAAAAAGCGAGACTTCGTTTTGAGCCGGTTGTGTCTGCAGCCGGTGGTGATGTCCTTTGCGATCAGCTGTTGAAGACCGCCGATGCAGCGCTGCGATGCCTGGATACCTTTCTGGACGCCGACCAGCCGCAGACAGCGATCGGACAGGTCATGAAAGCGATGCGCCAACACTATCGAGCCCAGGCCTGTCTCTATCCGCTGATTGACTGTCTGAAACCTGTGGGACGCTATTTTCTGGAACTGCCGGTGCGGGAGCGACTCATGGACTTTGCCCCTGCCCCCCAGCATGAGGCCACCACAGGCGTCTTCCTGGATCAGGGTGATGAAAGGATGGGTGACTACTGTTTCTATATCCCGGAAACCTATGACGGAACCGGTGACTGGCCTCTGGTTGTCGCATTGCACGGTGGCAGTGGCAGGGGAAAGGACATGCTGTGGCTCTGGTTGAGAGAAGCCCGCAGCCGGCGCTGCCTGCTGGTTGCCCCCAGTTCAGCGGGTCGCACCTGGTCTTTTGAGGATTCATCCGATGCTGACCGGATTCTGGCGATCATCGAAGATCTGTCAGGACAATGGCGGGTCGAC
Source organism: bacterium (assembly GCA_018830885.1). Taxonomy (GTDB): domain Bacteria; phylum SAR324; class SAR324; order XYD2-FULL-50-16; family XYD2-FULL-50-16; genus JAHJRI01. The sequence continues at coordinate 45,720 of JAHJRI010000450.1, forward strand.
AGGAGTCGTATCCTTTTAACCGGGTTTTCTGACGGGGCTATCTATACGCTGACCTGCGGACTGCAGCAACATGCCCCCTATTCCGCCCTGGCACCGATATCCGGTGTTTTACACCCGATTGATCTGGCATTTGCCGCTCGAAAAAGAATTTATCTGGTTCATGGTGAACTGGACTGGATGTTTTCCATTCATCATGCCCATCGCTCCTTTGCCAGACTTCAGCAGGCTGATGCGGAGATTGAATTTCACGCCATACCGGATCTGTCGCACACCTACCCGAGGGAACAGAATGCCTCAATCCTGACTTGGTTTGACCCTGCCCTTAAGTAATTCAACTGTAACTTTTAAGTAACAACCAGTTGGTTTTTAGTTGTTATTCAAGAATTGGGGCGGGCTGCAGGTCTTCTGGAAAGCTATTCACCTACGCCCCAAAGGTATTGTGTTTCAAGAAACGCATGAATCCTCCTGGAGCTCTTGAAACACAATACCTTCGAGGCTGAGGAAAATGGGGGACATGATCATTTGTCTCCTGTTTCCCGGCTGGAATCGCTGACTCATTCTCATCCTTCGGTGTGACCTGCCGGTCATGGGTGTTTGTATGAAAAACAATCACCACAGAGACACGGAGATCACGAAGGAAAGCAAGCTCAACTGAGTGACTGTCATAGAGCTGTTTCAATTGCCTGGAGCAGTTTCTTAGATGATCTTGACGAAATGGAGCGATAGAAACCCCGCCTGTCTGAGAGAAGCGAGTTGGGGTTTCAGCGTCCTGTTCACATGCTTCGTTGTGCTCAACTCGGGGCATGGTGGTTTGTTTACAGATAGATAAGGTTGGGATTCAATAATTATCTGGCCATTGAATGAAAAAAACCATATGATTAGCGGACGATAACAGGCAATGGGATCAGGTGGGTCAATCCTGCGGGAATGCCTGCGGACACAGGGATTGACGAATTAGATTGTCTTGATTGATTCAGGCAATGGATGAACCCGAACTGGGATATAAACTGATGGCTGTAGATTCAAACATTCGCATACTGGTTGTGGACGATTTTTTACCCATGAGAAAATCCATTCTGGAAGCATTGAAAATGTTGAAATTCACCAATGTGCAGGATGCGGAAAACGGCGTCATGGCGCTTGAAAAACTGGAGGCTGAGAAATTTGATCTGGTGATTTCCGATTGGACCATGCCGGAAATGGACGGCCTGGAGCTGCTGGAAAAAATCAAAGCGAATGAGAATCTCAAGCACATCCCGGTCATGATGGCCACTGCTGAGGCTGACCCGGACAAGATCCTGAAGGCAATCAAGGCAGGAGCGGCCACCTACATCGTCAAACCGATCACTGTGCGCACGTTGATGACAAAAATCGAAAAAATTTTCAACCCAACTGCCTAGACGATTTTCCACAGCGTCTGTGGCAATAGACCCAGCCTGCCTTCTGACCTGATTAATAATTATTGTTTAACCAATGTCATTTAGTTAAGCCACTTGCTGAGTGTCTGCGATGGACCTGTTTGAATTGCTTGGAGACGTTTCTTAGATGATCTGAACGAAGCGAAGCGGCCGAGGGCCCAATTGTTTGAGCAAAGCGAGTTTTGGGCTCTCAGCGAAGCAAGTTTTAGATCATCTTGAAACGGATCCGCAATTGAAACGGGTCCATTGCAGACACGGGATTTAAAGCTTAACTAAATGGCATTGATTGTTTAACAAGGATGTCTATGACCCCCACACCCATCGACTATGGTCGAAAATGGGCCACCATGTCTGCGGTCTCCATGGGAATCTTCCTGGCGACGATTGACGGCAGTATTGTCAATGTTGCACTGCCCACATTGGTGAATGAATTCAATACCGGGTTTTCCATTATCCAGTGGGTGGTGCTGGGATATCTGCTTTCTGTGACAACCCTGATCCCGAGTATCGGCCGTTTAGGGGATATGATCGGTAAAAAAAGGCTGTATGCCACCGGGTTTATCATCTTTACACTCAGTTCGGCACTGTGTGGACTCTCACCGTCGGTATACTGGCTAATCGGGTTTCGCGTGTTACAGGGTCTTGGCTCAGCAATGATCATGGCGCTGGGGATGGCCATTGTCACAGAAGCCTTTCCGCCACAGGAACGGGGAATGGCGCTGGGCATTTCCGGGGCAGTGGTATCGGTCGGCATTGCTATCGGTCCGAGTCTGGGCGGCGTCATCATCAGTCAGCTTTCATGGCGCTGGATCTTTTTTGTGAATCTTCCAGTCGGAGCCATCGGGACATTGATGGTATTTCGGTTTGTCCACAGCATCCATTCCCAGGCAAAGCAGAAATTTGATTTTAAAGGTGCCGGGGCACTCTTTTTATCGCTGTTTTGTCTCCTGCTGGGGATGACCCTCGGCCAGCAGATCGGGTTTTATCACCTGGTTGTTTATCTGCTTCTGAGCGGTTGGCTGCTGTTTATGGGACTGTTTATCCAGATCGAACGCAAAAGCGGAGAGCCGATGATTAATCTTGCGCTTTTCAAAAATCATGTCTTTACCACCAACCTGGCCAATGGGTTCATTACCTTTATTGGTATCGCCGGAACGATCATCCTGCTGCCTTTTTATCTCCACAACATCCTCGGGTACAGTATGCTGGCGGTGGGCCTGCTTTTGTGCGTGATACCGGTGACCATGGGGATTTCAGCACCTCTGGCAGGTGCATTGTCAGATCGATTCGGTACGGGTATCATCTCTATTGTGGGACTGATTTTTTCGTTGCTTGGATTTTATTTAGCCAGTTCGCTGGATGGCCAGACGACAACAGCGGGCTATATACTGCGGATTTTTCTAATTGGAATGGGGATGGGGGTTTTTCAGTCACCCAACAACAGTGCCATCATGGGCTCTGTACCCCCCTTTCATCTGGGAATTGCTTCCGGGCTGGTTTCTCTGGCCCGCACGCTGGGTCAGACGATTGGAATCGCTGTCCTGGGGGCTTTCTGGGCCGGGCGGACATTTTACTATGCCGGGGCCACCATCGAAGGCGGCGCGACCCGGGCGCCCCTCTCAGCCCAGGTATCTGCACTCCAGGATACGTTTCTGGTGGTCGTCTCTCTGCTGGTGGTGACAATCTGTCTCGCCATCTGGAGTTTGCGCCACAGTTCCTCAAATCTGACAACGCACCGGACATAAGCCGCCAGGTGAGAGCGGGATGGTTGTTCCCCCGTTGTGATGGATCTGAATCAAGGGAATCACTGAACCCCGTCAATCATTTTACCCCATGGAAAAGAGCCCCGCACAAAAAAACCAGCTGCTGCAGCATGTATCCGGGGAGTTACTGTTTGGCCTGCTCGATAATCCAAACGAGAGTCTGATCCTGATTGACCAGGCAGGGATCGTCCGGTTTCTAAGCAGTACCAACGAGAGCTTTTTTCAGGTAAACCGGGAGGAAGCGATTGGTCGTCATGTCACCGAAATCAATCCGGATACCGAACTGCTGGAAACACTGAAAAGCGGCAAGGCGGAAATTGGACGGGTGATGACCATGAAAGGCCGGCAACGAATTATCGCCCGGATCCCGATCTTCCATCAGGGGCAGATCATTGGTGCGGCCGGTAAAGTGATGTTCGCCCATCCCGAGAAGCTCAAGGAGCTTTACGAGCGGATCGAAACCCTTGAGAGCAAACTGGATTACTATAAGAAAGAGCTCTACCAGGCGTTCGGCAGTCGTTACACCTTTGACAATATTATCGGTCAGTCTGACGCCATCCTCAAGGCCAAAACGATGGCGATCCAGGCGGCGGATACGGATTCGGCAGTGATTATCAGCGGCGAGTCCGGCACGGGAAAAGAGCTGTTTGCCCATGCCATTCACCAGGCGGGAAGACGACGGGATCAGAATTTTATTCGGGTCAACAGCGCTTCCATTCCTGGCGAACTGATTGAGTCCGAACTGTTCGGTTATGAAGCCGGTGCCTTTACAGGTGCAAATAAAAATGGGAAGCCCGGGAAGTTCGAGCTGGCAGACAAAGGGACCATATTTTTTGATGAAATTGGGGATATGCCCTTGAATATGCAGGTTAAACTCCTGCGGGTCCTGCAGGAAAAGGAGATTGAGCGGGTGGGCGGTCAGAAACCCCGCAAAATCGATTTCCGGTTTATCTGTGCAACCAATCGCAACGTCGAAAAAATGATCAGCAGTGGGGCCTTTCGTCTGGATCTCTATTACCGTATCAATGTCATGAATGTGTCTCTGCCTCCCTTGCGGGCGATAAAAGATGATATTCCGCTGTTTTTCAAAGAATTTTTAACCGAACTGAGCGGGGAGTTGAACAAAAAAGTGAAACCGGTAGCGGCGAATGCCATGACGCTGCTTCAGAACTATGCGTGGCCCGGCAACATGCGGGAATTGAGAAATATCGCTGAAAGGGCCTTGATCCTGTCACGGGGTGAGACAATCACGCTGGACGATCTGCCACCGGTTGTCAGGGAAACGACCGGGAGTTTGACGGACGGTTCAGATCGACTGCCCATGCTGAAAGCGATTATGGCAGAGACGGAGAAGCAGGCCGTAGCCCGGGCTCTGGAACTCACCGGCGACAACAGGGCGGCGGCGGCTAAAATGCTCGGCATTCACCGTACCGGGCTGTACCAGAAAATGAAGAAATATGGCATGAGTTAGACCTGTTTTTCAACCAGAACTGAGGGGGAGATCGTGACCGAGCCATTTCAAATCTATTTTGCAGGTGATCTGTTTGATCATAAGGATCTCATTGGCAACAGCCTGTTGCGTTCCTACATCGAAAAAATATCCGCCGGACGTTACCGCTGCGCTATGCCACAGGACCTGGGAGAAGAGATCGATCCCCAGGGGATTCGCAATCGAAACTTCAAGGAGATCCTCGAATCGGATCTGGCGCTTTTCAATTTTGACGGCAACGAACTGGACTCCGGCACCGTGGCGGAGTTTATCTTCGCAAAATTTATGGACGTTCCTTCAGTGATTTTCAGATCCGATTTCCGTTCTTCGGGAGACCAGGGCAGCACCGGGGATGACTGGAATCTGATGCTCTCTTTCTTTCCCCGGACCCGGTCATTTCAGTATAACGCCATGGCATGGTACAAAGCGTCGAAAGCCGAATTCGGGACCGATGATGCGGTGATCCGGGATCTTTATACAAAAGTGGCCACCGGTATTATCCAGACACTGGATGAAGTCCGCCAGGAGCCGTCCCTGATGGCGAATCACCAGATTGACCCGGAACTGATTTATCAGTGGGCAGCGCTGGTGCCGGGGGGGCATTTTACACCCGACGTCTCTGACAAGACCTATCTGAGAAACCTGGTTCTGAGGAAACAGAAGAAAGGGGTACTGTAGCGGATCATAACTGTATAGATTTATATACATGTAGACGGTTATATGCTTTTTACTGCAGTTTGCTGTCAAATACCTGTGGCAGCCTGACAGTCAGCCTCTTCCAGTCCCTTGCGATCTTTTTTGTTCCATTTCCAGTAGCATTTTGAGCCATCGGTTCCCCCTGTCCGAAAAAGTGTATAAGAATCTATTCATATTTCCAGAACACAGATCTGATAGACCGGCCTCTATATTTCAATATTTTGATATTATTAAAAAAATAAATATTTTGAGATGCGGCCGGGTCTTTGCAGTAGGAAAACCAGCGATATCTTGATGGCGGGTGGCATTTAAGAGAACGGATCCATCATCTGTTTTTAACTGATATTAAAGGGTAGGGTTATGGGAAATTTCAAAATAAATCAAAAGGATGTTTTTTTTATATTGAAGGATCAGCTGGACTATGGATTTCTGTGTTCCCTGGATCGATACAAGGATCTGGATGAAAAGACGCTTGATATGCTGGTCACGGAAGCCATTGCTTTTGCAAAGGGTATCGTGGATCCGTTGAATGAGATCGGTGAGCAGGAAGGGGTGCATTTTGAAAATGGACGCGTGACCTGTCCCGGGGCGTTTAAAAAAGTGTTTCGCCAATATGGTGAAGATGGCTGGACGGCTGCTGCAAGAAGTCCGAAATATGGTGGACAGGGGTTTCCCAACATGATGCGGATTATTATCAACGACATCATGTATGGTGCCTGCCAGTCCTTTAACATGGCGCCCAGTTTGACTCACGGTGCTGCTCATCTGATTGAGAGTTTCGCGACTGATGAATTGAAGGACCGGTTTGTGGAAAAGATGTACAACGGCACCTGGTCCGGGACGATGTGCCTGACAGAACCCAATGCCGGCTCTTTTCTAGCCAATGTCGAAACGATGGCCTATCGGGAAGGGGATCACTTTAAGATCAAGGGTACCAAGATGTTTATCTCCTGGGGAGATCACGATCTGACCGATAATATTATTCACCTGGTCCTGGCCCGCATTGAAGGGGCTCCGGAAGGGGTACGGGGAATATCCCTGTTTGTGGTCCCCAAGATGCGGGTGAATGAGGATGGATCCTGTGAGGCATCCAACGATGTCCTCTGCGGGGGGATCGAGGAGAAAATGGGGCTGCATGCCTCCCCCACCGCCGTTTTAAACTTCGGCAGCAGCGACGCCTGTATCGGCTATCTCTGCGGGCAGGAAAACATGGGACTGGCGCACATGTTTCAAATGATGAACCAGGCTCGCATCAACACGGGCGTTTCCGGGATGAGTCTGGCCAGCACCGCCTATCAGAATGCTCTGGAATATACACGGGATCGGCTGCAGGGACGGGACCTGGCTGGTCGGAAAAAAGGAAATGTTCCCATTATCGATCATCCGGATGTCAGGCGGATGCTGCTCTGGATGAAGGCCAATGTGGATGGAATGCGGTCCATGATCTATACGGCCGCCTACTGGTCTGACCTGGCTCTGGAATTGCCGGATGGAGAGAAGAAAGATCGCTATGAGAATCTGGTGGAGTTCTTTACGCCCATCGTCAAGGCGTTTTGTTCCGATATCGGTTTCCGGGTTTGTGAGACGGCCATGCAGTGCCTGGGTGGATACGGTTTCTGCCGGGATTATCCCATCGAACAGTATCTGCGGGATGTCAAGATCCTGTCCCTCTATGAGGGTACCAACGGTATTCAATCCATTGACCTGATGGGCCGCAAGATGGCGATGAACGACGGGAAGCCGTTCCAGTTTTTCAGAGAGGAGCTCGGTCAGTTCTGCCAGCTGCATAAAGAACATCCCCGTCTGGGGGATAAGGTTCGTGCCCTATTTGGCGTGTCCGAGAGAGTCTGTGAGATTGCCCTGGAGCTCAAGGAGCGCAGGGAGAAGGATGTCCTGCAGTGGGCGTCCTACACCTATCCGGCCTTGATGAGTATCGGCGAGGTGATCGTTTCCTGGCGTCTGCTCGATCTGGCGGTCATTGCGGACAAACAGCAGGAAAAGGCAAAGGGATCCAAGAAGGAGTATTTTGAAGGCAAGATTTTACAGGCGGGCTATTATGTCGATACGGTTCTGCCACAGACACTCGTCACCATGGAAACCTGTCTGCGGCATGGCAGAGAGGTTCTGGACATTTCAAACAATGCATTTTAAATCAGAGTGAGGCACATATGAAGGATGTCGTTATTGTAAGTGGTGTCAGAACACCCGTGGGCCGGTACATGGGTGGATTGAAAACCGTTGAGGCATATGAACTGGCTGAAAAGGTGCTGGCAGAGTCCATCAGACGGGTCGGCCTGGAACCGGAACAGATCGACGAAGTGGTGCTGGGGCAATCCTACCAGAATGGTGAGTATGTCAACATTGCCAGAATGGCTCTGCTCAGGGCCGGTTGGCCGGAAACCGTGACCGGGCTGACAGTGGATCAGCGCTGTTGTTCCGGTCTGGAATCGGTCCGGCTGGCTTCGGCTCTGATTCAATCCGGTCAGGCTGAAATTATTGTGGCTGGTGGCGTGGAGAGCATGAGTAATGCGGAGTTCTACCTCCCGGGCAGTATGAAATGGGGTATCGGTGGACAGAAGGGAATGCCGAGGGGTCACGGGGACCTCTCTATCTGGGGTCTGCCCTTTTATGACCGGATTCAACGGGCCCGGGTCATGTCCCAGCCCGAAGAACGGTACGGTGTCCTGCCCTCTATGATGTCGTGGGCGGAAACCGGTGCCCGGGTGGAAAATATCTCCCGGGAGGCTTGTGATCAGTGGGCCCTGGATAGTCACCGCAAGGCCTGTGCCGCCGTTGAGGCCGGTAAGTTCAAGGATGAGATCCTGCCGATTGAAATTGCCCTGCCCAAAGGCAAAACAGAGATCATGGACAGGGATGAAAATCCGAGACCGGATACCTCCCTGGAAAGCCTGACAAAACTCAAACCGGTGCTGGGAGGGGTTTGCACAGCGGGCAACTCATCGACGGAAAATGATGGTGCGGCAGCCGTAGTGATCATGTCGGCGGAAAAAGCCGCCCAACTCAATCTCAAACCCCTGGCGATCATCCGGTCGGTCATGGTTGCCGGCGCAAGTCCCGAGCGGGCTTATGAAACGGTGCCGGCAGCGGTGAACAAAGCATTGAAAGCGTCCGGGCTGGCACTCGGGCAGATGGATCTGATCGAGATCCAGGAGGCCTTTGCCGCCCAGGTTCTGGCGGATCTGAAGGAGATGGGCATCGGGCCGGAAGGGTATGGTAAGATCAATGTCAACGGATCGGGTATTTCACTGGGTCATCCGATTGCAGCCACGGGTACACGGGTGCTGGTGACACTTCTACAGGAAATGCAGCGATCGGATGTCC
>JAHJRI010000451.1 GCA_018830885.1 bacterium
TAACCGCTTCAAGAGGTTATTTATTCAGAAAAACGCATGAATCCATCCTTGGAGCTCCTGGAATCCATCCCTGGCTTCCAAGGTTTTCTGAACAAACAACCTCTTTCCGCTTACAGGTACCCACACATATTGGGTGCACCCGGATCTTGCTGAATATTGACGAATCATCCCTGTCTATGTTATTTCCTGCGCTGACAGGTCAGCAATGTCAGACGGCGGGTTCTTCCGGTTAACGGAACAAACCGGCAAGGGGCCGCGGCGGTTGTTAATAAGAAGATAAAGGAGGTGACACATGGACCGGCAGGAATTAACGGTTTTGCTGAATAAGTGCTGGATGAGCCACGACGGACTGTGGTTTTTTCACTGCTGCCAGGCGTTCGGCATCGAGGCGACCAACCGGATGAACAAGGCTGCCATCGCTTCGCTGGCTCCACTGGAGATCGGACGGTTTAAAAAGGCCCTGGGCTACGGGACCGATGCGATCGCCACCTTCGATCAATTCAGGGATTTTTTCACCCGGGCAGCAGAACTGGTCATACCGGAGTTTATGGGCGGCCGCTTCTTCTTCAGGGACCCGCAGACCCTGACGATGGAGATGAAACCCCGGCATTGTTTTGCTTACAAGGGAATGCAGCGGATGGGGGTGATCGACCGCTACGAGTGCGGTGTCATCTACCGGATCGAATGCTGGATCAATGCCCTGGGAATCGAATTCCAGACCGAGCCCGATGTCACCCACTGCACCATGCATGCAGAAGGCACCTGCGTGAGGGATATCCGGCTCTCGTTCAAATCCTAGTGGCGTACCGTGTCTCGATTGTCGCTGCGATTCCGCAGAAAACAGGGTTCTCGTTGCAAGTCTTGAGATCCAATAACGAATCCGGGACCACAGGACCCGGTTTTGGTATAAGCCCAACGGGCGAGTAAATGATGATTCGTCATAATCTGAATCTTAAGGGCACCTTGATTAATTAAAATTATCGAGCTCGCACCAAAAGATTGATCTTTCAAGAAACGCACGAGTCCGTCCATGGAACTCCTGGAAGCCATCCATGACTTCCAGGGTTCTTGAAACATCAACCCTTTGATGCTTACTGGATGCCAGTTAGTCACCTGGAATCAGCACCCCGGGATTCATCATCTGGAGCGGATCCAGTGTCTTCTTCAGGGCCTGTAACAATCCTACCCCCGGGTTTCCCAGTTCCGCGGTTAACCACGGCCGGCGAACCCGCCCGATGCCATGGTGGTGGGCAATGCCACCGCCACCCGCAATGGTCGCCTCCATGACGCGACGCCAGCAATCGTAGTATACCGGTGACATCTGCCGGCTGTCGCCGGGAATCGCCGCAAAGGTAAAATAGAGATTGATCCCCGACCGATAACAGTGAGAACTGTGTGCAGAGGCGTTGGCGATATTCTCCACCTCACCCAGGGATGTCACCGCAGACCGGTAAATACCGCCGATCTTGTCCCAGGTCGCCGCAATTTCAATCGTATCGACGATGATGCCCTGGGTCAGAAACTCTTCAAAGGTGGGGACGTGGTTGCGATCCTCGAACCACTTCTCAACCACCGATACAGGCGCCTCCTCACATCCGAGATCAATTGCAATTTCCAGGCACTCTTTCATCTCCGCCGCCACTTTCCCGGCCGGACCTTCATGTATCATAATCAGCAGGGCATCCGCACCCCTGGCATGATCGGGAAAATTGCGCTTCGTCTCCGACGCATCGTACTGGCGCATCACCGGTGGTTCCCACCCATGCTGAATGATATGGCGCTGCAGCTCAAACCCCCGGTCCATATCCGCCAGGTAAAAAGCGCTATAGGCCTGCTTCTCCGGCTTCCACCGCACCGAAAAAGTGACCGCCGTGACGATGCCCAGGGTGCCCTCGCTGCCCAGAAAGAGCTCTTTCAGGTCTGGACCGGATGATGCGCGGGGTGTCGGGCAGGTTTCGAACACCTCACCGCTGGGCAGCACGACTTCCAGACCGAAAACCACATCTTCAATGGATCCATAGGCGGTGGAGAATTGACCACAGGCACGGGTTGCCACCCAGCCGCCCACGGAGCTGACAGCCATGGATTGGGGGTAATGACCGAGTATCAGGCCCTGTTTGTTGAGCGCGGCTTCGGCATCTGAGCCCCGGACGCCGGCTTCGAAGGTGACCAGCAGGTTGTGGACATCCATCTTGCGAATACGGTTCATCTGGCTCATATCGATCAGCACGGCCTCCGGGTTGGCAATAACCCCGCTGACCACACCTGAGCCCAGCCCGAAGGGGATGAGGGGGACCCCGTTTTCCCGGCAGAAATTAACAATCGTCACCACCTCTGCTGTTTTTCTCGGCTGGGCCACACAACCGGGACGGGCCGCCCCGCGTCCCTGGAGATCGTCCAGCTGACTGATGACCGAGTAATCGTGACGCCGCTCTTCCAGAATATGGTCTTCGGTGATGATGATATCTGCTCCCACAGCCTGTCGCAGGTTATCTATCGTGGATTGTTTCATGGGTTCGTTCCTGGTTGAAAAGTTGACCCCGGATTCATGCAGGGGATTTTTGGTTGAAGATGCGTGTTCCTGAAGAAAAACGGGTGGCTTACCGGTCCTGATTCTCCAACACGGCCAAATCGATTGCCCGCAGGTGATAACAACCACCAATCTGTCTGAGACGTTCTGACTCACTCCAGCCCAGGTGTGCTGCCATAACGCGGGATGCCGGTTCAAGGGAATCCAGACCCCCATTCTCATCAAAAAAAGCGCGGGCGCTTCTCCGGACCCAGTAGTCCCGCAGGGTCAACGCCCCTTCATATTTAACGGCGTGGTCCGCCTCAACGGCAGGCCCCCACCCTGATTGAAATATCTCCAGCGCTTCGCTGCCATAGAGCCGGGTTACCCGCTCAGCCTCCCCGGGCGTCATCCCCAGCTGCTGGACTCTGGCGCACAGCGTGGTGAAGGGTTCGTCAAAATCACCCCCCGGCAGGGGCTCGTCCGCAGTTGTTGCCGGACTGGGTTGACGGTTCAGTTTCTGTTCGCAGACATCCACCAGGCGGGCCGCCATAGAGCGATAACTGGTGAGCTTGCCACCGGCAATACTGAGTACGCCACCGACGCCCTCCATCACCTCATCCCGACGGGATATCTCCGACGGCTTCTTCCCCTCCGACCCCAGCAGCGGCCGCAGACCCGCCCAGAGAGCAATGACATCGGCGGTCGTCAGCGGCTCCCCGGAGAAAATGGTATTGGCAGAATCCATCAGGTAGGCGATATCCGCCGGTGTGATCTCGGGCCAGTAGGCCGGGTTCTCATAAAAGGTATCCGTGGTGCCGATATAGACATATGCTCCCCTGGGAACGGCAAACAGGCCGCGCCCGTCCGGCGAATTCCAGACGACGGTTCGGTGAATCGGCAACCGCTCTTTTTTAAAGACCAGATGGATGCCTTTTGTCAGCTGCAGCCTGGCTGGAACCGACCTGTCCTCCAACCGGCGCACAACGTCCACCCAGGGACCCGACGCGTTGACAACCACCCGTGCTCGAACCGAGACCCGTCTATCTTCCGAAGGGAGCGTTCCTGCCACAACAGCACCTGAGACCCTGCCGTTTTCCATGATAAACTGTTCAGCCCGGGCCCGGGAAACCACCACCGCGTCGTGGGCCGCTGCACTTCTGGCATTGCCCAGGGTCAGGCGGCTGTCATCTGTCAGGTATTCGGGATAGATGACAGCCCCCCTGAAGTCACCGGTCCGGACAACCGGCTCCTCTGACAACAGCGTCGCCGTATCCCAGACCTCATGATGTTCCTCTTTGTCCACCCGGCCCATCTTTTCATAGGTCCAGAGCGCGGTTCTGAGCATGAGCAGCGACCTTCTGGAATGGGCCAGCACCACCATGGGATTGGTCAGGGAGAGATGCGGGGCGAGTTGCCGCAGAATCCGCCGTTCATTAGCCGCCTCGCGCACCACCCCCATCTGACCCTGGGCCAGGTAGCGTAAACCACCATGAATTAATTTCGATGAGCGGCTGGAGGTGCCGGACCCGATATCACCGGCATCAATCAGTGCCGTGCGCAGACCGCGCATGGCTGCGTCCCTGGCAATGCCGCACCCGGTAATTCCCGCACCGATCACCAGCACATCAAAGGTCTCGCCCGCAAGGGTCGTAAAACAAGCGGTCCTGTCACTGAAATCGAGCGCTGTTTCTGGTTTCATCGTTTACCCAGTTCATTTTAATAATGGAAACCGTGTCCGTTGGGCACGGTCAAGTACAAACGGCTATGCCGAAAACCTGGCTTAGTCTTGAGGACACCTTGATTAATTAAAATTATCGAGTTTCCCGCACCGCGGCCACCACCCGCTATCCTGGTGACGGGTTGAGCTGCGTGGCAGCCCTGGTTCAGGTGTGTGCCGGGTACCCGGTAATCTTCTGAATTTCCCGATACAGGGGCTGTAACTGGCGGTACATTTTCAGGTACACTTTCTGATACAGACCGTCATAGATCGCCCGGCTGGCAGGATCGGGTTCAAATACCCGTTCGGTCCGCGTCATCTCTTTGACTGCAGTTTCAAAATCCTGATAGAACCCGAGACCGACAGCCACAGCCATCGCCGCACCCAGACCCGAAGCCTCATAAGTATGAGGTCTGGCAGCCGGCAGGCCAAAAACGTCCGCTGTCAGCTGCATGGCGGCATCGCTCCGGGAACCGCCACCGGCAACCATCAGCCGTTCCATCTTTACCCCACTGCGTTTTTCAATACGCTCCTTGCCCTCACGCAGACCGTATGCCAGACCTTCCAGGATGGCACGGTAGATGTGGGCCCGGGTATGCACGTCCCCAAAACCGATAATCGCTCCCTTGGCCTCCGGCATACTGAGTCCAGGCGACCAGTATGGCTGGAGCGTCAGACCCATCGAACCCGGGGGCACCGCCTTGACCAGATCATCAAACAGGGTTTCAGGCTCCACCCCTTTTTTTTCCGCGATCTGCTGTTCCCGCAGGGCAAACTGCTTTTTAAACCAGTTCACCATCCAGTAACCCCGGTAGATCATGATTTCCGTGCAGTATTCATTGGGAACCGGTGCCGGATAGGGGGGCATGCGGGGTGTCACCTCGAGATACTTTTTGCTGATGGTGTTGATGGTGGCCGTGGTTCCATAACTGACAGAGCCGATACGCTGGTCCAGGCAACCCGCCCCCAGAATCTCGCATCCCTTGTCCGTTCCTGCAGCAATTACCGGCATTCCTGCAGGAATGCCGGTCTGTTCCGATGCTTCCGCCGAGATCACCCCCAGTTGCTCCCCGGGCTGCACCAGATCCGGCAGCATCTCCAGTCGGATCGGCGCTATCTGCCACATCCAGGATCGTTTTCCACACCAGTTCAGTCGTTTGAAATCAAAAGGCAGAAACCCCACCTGGGCACTGGCCGAGTCCCTGTAATGACCGGTCAGCCTGAAAATGTGATAGCCGGACAGCAGAAGATACTTATGGGTTTTCTCCCAGATCTCCGGCTGGTTCTCTGCCAGCCAGTTGGCCTCGGATTCCCCCTGCAGATAGCGGATCGCGCCTTCGGCCCCGGCGAGTTTAAACAAGAGCCCGGTCATCCCCCCGATCGGCTGGAACGATTTGGCCCGTCTCTGATCCAGCCAGCTGATCATCGGCCGCAGAGGCTTTCCATCCCGGTCCAGATTGATCACACAGGCCCGCTGCGTGGTGACGGCAACCCCGGCCACCGCCTCTTTGGGCACGTCTGTCTCCGACCACAACGTCTGACTCGCCTGACAGAGGTTATCCCAGAAATACGCCGCCTTCTGCTCAGCCCAGCCGGGTTGCTCGGAGAAGTAAGGTTCCAGCTGAATCTGCACCTTTGTGGTCAGGTTGCCCTTCAGGTCAAACAACAGCGCCCGGACACTCTGGGTCCCGTTATCGAATGCCAGGATATGTGTTTTTTCTGCCATAAACGCCTCTTGGAAAGGGGTTATCAAGGATTAACACGCAGCTTTCGGTCTAAAAGGTTCCATCGCATCGTCACAAATTTTGGCAAACATCTCATCATCACTTTCCCCAAAACGCTGCAGAAAATTGCGATTGTGAAGGGTAATGGCGCCATGGATCAGGCACCACATGCGATTGAGCAGGAATGACGCTTCCTCCGGTTGAAATGTCCCATGAATCTCCGAGATTTCCATGGCCACCTTCATATGGATGGCCCGGATCTTCAGCGCGATCTGGTGCGCCTTCTCCTTTTCCTCACGGGCGACCCGCTCCACAGCTGTCCCCGTATAGTCGTCCCCCCGGGGAGCCGTCAGGCTGTAAAGAATATCATAGTGATGCATGGAAAAGAGCCCCATATCGATCAGGATCCTCAAAAAGGACGACAATCGATCCAGGGGATCGGATTCTTTCTCATAGACTGCCTGACAGGAGCGGTAGATATCCTCGGAAATCCGGGTCTGCATCGCCAGCAGCAGCTCATCCCGGCTGGCAAAATAGTTGTAGAGGTTGGCGGCTGTCATCCCAATCTGCCCGGCAACCCGGTTGATACTCATATTGGAAAAACCGTCCTCGCCCAATACCTTCAGTGCTTCCGTCAGGATGTGCTCTTTTTTGGCCGCGATCTCATCGGGCGTTCTCAACGGTCTGGACATATTGCATCTTCTGTTTGAATAGGTCGGAGAAACAGGTTCCAGGAAGTCTCTCATCATGGGAATAAATTTAATCCTGTTAAATTAAAATGTCAAGCATTGAAAATATTTTTTTTGCCGCATTTATTCAGTCAATTAGTAAAGAATCCAGCCCCAAAGAACCCGGCTTTGGTTTAAGTCAAAGGGCAATTTAAATTAAGGGCACCTTGATTCATTAAAATGATCGTATCTATTCAGCTACTCAGGTTCAGCTATTGAAGCTAAGACCGGTATGTTATTGAACTCATTCTCGACGGCCATCCATGGCCGTCTTCCGAGGGCGGTCGTTAGCATCGCCTTCATGGCGATGCTTAACCACTCCCAATCCGTTCAATTACA